>NZ_AP025296.1 GCF_036492425.1 Persicobacter psychrovividus | reverse complement strand
CTACCCAAATTTCATTTGGTCTTGTGGGCTGAATGTTACCAATCAAGTAGGGATGCTTCTTGAATTTATGCTTTGAATTGGTGGTTTTTATGTAGCTTTTTTTCTTCTTAATCAAGCCGTTATGCTCTTTCAAAAACGAGAACAACCGATCACGCCCCAAATAGATACCTTCAGCTTCAAGCGTATCATTGATTTCGATGTGTAGTTTGCGGCCACCCATATTTGGCTGATCTTTGCGCGCTTCTTTAATTACCTTGAGGATAAACTCTTCTTTACCAACCCAATCCGCCAATTTCACTTCATGCTGCTGCCAGGCTTGTCGACTCTTACCAAAAATACTTGTGAGCCTTAAAAGCCCAACAGAAGGGTGGTTATGTTTTAACTTTTCGACCGTTTCGTACCAACTTTTTTTTAAGATTCATCCCATATCGCTGCTCACCGATATCCACCAAAATTTCCATAGCCTCAGCCTTCAACTGAGCATCTTCCTTTTCACGTTGCAACTGCATCACCAATGCTTTCAATGCATTGGGGTCATTAGGTAAATCCGATTTTTTCATCTTAGGTCGTGTCTTGTATTTTGTTTGTATTAATTGTTGATACCACCAGCACCAGCGCTTCAGGGTGCGTTCACAGATTTGATAATCTTCCAAAATTTTTTTCTTACTCGCAAGCCCGACGTAATATTTTTGTACAGCTGTCCGTTTTTCTTTTGCGCTAATTTTAAGTTCCTTAATTTGCATTTTCCTTATTTTTTAATTCTCAACCATTTATGAAATAGTTGCCAACTGTATATAGGACGATGCAATCGAGTATATAATTTGTCTTATGTTAAATACAATGCTCAAAAAAATGAAACACTATTGGAGCGTGTTAAAAACTCACTTTCTTTCTGTAAGTTGCTAACACGCTCCTATTATAGTGCCTACATATATTAAATTAGCAAATCTGAATCATTAACATTCAGTGTAGTCGTTTCCTTCAGGTTAAACTGAACTGTCTTTAAATCTTTGTCTAAAGAGGAATTACCCACCATAACCGTGAAGGTTCCCTGCTCAACAATCCAGTTCATTTTTTGGTCATAGAATGCCAAATCATCTTTACTGATCAAGAAGCTAACCTCTTTGGTCTCTCCTGCTTTCAAAGATACTCGCTGATAATGCTTCAACTCTTTTATCGGACGTGTAACCGAAGAATAATCATCGCGGATATACAGCTGAACCACCTCATCACCAGCAACAGGACCTGTATTTTTCACACTTACCGTTACTTTTAATTGGTCAGCAGCAGTAATTTCTTCTTTATCCAGCTTAGGTTGAGAGATCTCAAAATTGGTATAAGATAAGCCATAACCGAAGGCATACAACGGTGTGTTAGGGGTAAATCGGAAAGATTGATAGAAGTAAGAAGGTTTTTGGCTGTAATATACCTTTCCTTGCCCCACGGTACGAGGAATAGAAATGGGCAATTTACCTGAAGGGTTCACTTCACCCAAAAGAATTTCTGCCAATGCCTGGCCACCGAAACTTCCCGGCTCCCAAGCTTCAATGGTAGCAGCAACATTTTCTTCAATCCAAGGCTCGCCAATCGGACGGCCATTGACATAAATGACAACTACGGGCGTTCCTGTTTTCTGAATTTTCTGCACCAATTCCAACTGACGTCCAACAAGATTGATGTGCGCACGATCTGTGTTTTCACCACAGGTTTTTTCTCTCCAGTGGTGACGCATCGAGTTTTCTCCTACCACCACAACGGCCAAATCTGCTTTCTTCGCTCTTTGAGCGGCTTTGTTCACTGCGCTTTCAGATACTTTATAAACCATCTGGCCGCAATCAAAATAATCCAGATTGAACCCATATTTTGAGGACAGTTTTTCCAATCCCTGCTTTACTGTTACCACATGTTCTTCTGGCTGCGGAGAAGCCCAGTCACCCAAAATAGTTTGGTTATCAGCATTAGGGCCAGTGATAAAGATATTTTTGTATTTGTTAGTGTTCAATGGAAGGATATTGTCATTCTTCAACAGAATCACCGACTTGCGGGCAATTTCCAAAGCGGTCGCCTGATGCGCTTTGGTGAATACCTGCTCATCAATTTTGGATTCATCAACAAAAGGCTGCTCGAATAATCCCAGACGGAATTTAACTTCCAATATTTTAGCACAAGCTTCATTAATACGTGCTTCACTCACCTTTCCTTCCTTCACCGATTCAACCATCGATGGAACAAAAGCAGGACCATGCATGTGCATATCCATGCCCGAGCTGATCGAAAGCGCGAAAGCGTCATCTTCATTTTCAGCCACATGATGTAAAGAATGCAAACGTTCGATATCCCGCCAATCACTTACATAGAAACCATCAAATCCATATTCCTCTCGCATCAAATCCTGCATCAAAAAGGAGTTACTGTGGCAAGGAATACCATTAATTTCATTGTGTGCCATCATGATCGAAAATACATTCGCCTCTTTAATTGCACGCTCATATGGAGGAAAATGCACCTCTTTCAATGTTCTGTAAGACAACTCCGTTGGAGCGGCATTTGTGCCATTGATCGGCTCGCCACCACCCACAAGGTGTTTGGCGCAGGCAATAACCTTATCCCTACCTGTGAAGTCGCCCTGTTGCAAACCTTTAATCATCGCCACACCCATATTTCCTACCAAATAGGGGTCTTCGCCGAAGGTCTCCCCTACACGTCCCCAACGGGCATCACGTGCCACATCAATGTTTGGTGTAAAGGCCCAATGAGAACCGGTTGCACGCATCTCATGGGCGGTTTCAATACTCATTTTTTCAGCCAAAGATTCCTGAAAAGTACTGGCAATACTAATGGAGGTTGGGTAGATCGTTGCTCCGACAGTCAAACCATTACCGTGTATGGCATCGATGCCTATGAGCAAGGGAATCCCAAGGCGTGATTTTTTTGCAAGCGTCTGTAGTTCATTGGCCTCACTGGCGGTCAAAACATGTAAAAAGGAACCTATAAGTCCTTTTTCAGTCATTTTCAGAACATCAGAGGAATGTATGCCAGGATAAAAACCCAGCTGATCATTTGAATGTAATTCTTCAACAGTCAGTTCATCTTCAGCAATTCTCATATGGCTTGGACTCACCAGTTGGTTCATCTGAGCAATTTTTTCCTCAAGGGTCATCCGACTCAACAGATCCTGTACCCGGGCATCAATGCTTGCGGTTGGATCTTTATAGACTTCGGCCTGTTCAGTATTAATTTTGGTACAAGACGAAAAAATAAATAACTGCAAGAATAATAGTAAAAAATAATTAGTTCTCATATCGGTGACTTTTAGACTTTATCTTGGAACAAAACTATTTATTTTGTCAGGCTGGCATGTCCACGAATAGCTTAATTATGGTAAAAATTCATTTTACGCGCTTCTTTTTTACCTGAAAACATCACCATTGGTTTTAAATAAAGAAAGCAGGTTTCCCCATCTATGAACAATGGAAAAACCTGCTTTATAGAATAATAAGTTTTACAATAATGAGCGAGGAGTTCTAAAGGCCATGATTATCTTGACCATTTATTTTTTTGCTTTGTAAGCAACAGCTGAATACACCTCTACAAAGAAATCTGTCTGATCCGCGGACAAATCAATCCCCCTTAATTTTTTATTCAGTTCTTATTTGGTCGTTTTGGTATTTGCCGCAGTAATTTTTGCCACAAAACCCCCATAAGGCATAATGTTCAGCGTAGCATTTTTAATTTCCCCACTGCTGTCCTTTAACTTTCTTCCTTTATCTACCACCAAAGTAAGTTTACCCTGATCAGTAATCGCTTCAAAATCAATATGCCATTCTTTATTGACGCCTTCGCCATTAATCCCGGCAATATACCAGTCGCTGCCTTTACGTCGGGCAATCACTAAATCTTTACCTACCGCTCCCTGAAGGAGCTTTATTTCATCCCAGGCGGTTGGGAGGTGATTCAAAATCGTTTTGGTTTTTTCAGGTAAGGCACCAAATTGTTTTGGGCCATCCGCCAAATGTTGCCAGCCGGATTCAAAAACGATACTCAGGGCCAATTCATGAGCCATGGTTGTTTTATGTTTCATCTTACCATTCGAAAACACCGTCGGCGTGTAGTCCATCGGACCAACAATATTCCTTGTGAATGGCAAAATACAGTTGGCTACCGGTGCATTGTCGGGGAAGTTTTTACCAAAACCATAAACCTCTTCACCCCTTACCGCCTCCATCGTTAGCAGGTTCGGATAAGTGCGTTCCCATCCACGAGGAATCGTGCAGCCATGGAAGTTTACCATGATTTCAAAGTCTGCAGCATCTTCAAGAATCTGCGGGTAAAGCTGCATGATTTCCTGTTTATCAGATTGGAAAAAATCGATTTTAACCCCTTTGATGCCCATCTTATGAATGCGCTCAAATTCTTTTCGTCGGGCCTGACGGTTGTCCATTAAGTCGCGTGGTGCTTCAGTGATGATATTGTGCTTTCCTCCCGAATTGTACCATAGTAAAAGGTTCACATTCTTGCTTTTAGCATATTCAACCAGCTTTTCAATATTACCATTGGCCATATTGTCCCAATTGGCATCAATCAACGAATAAGACCAACCCATTTCAGCGGCAAGATCAATGTAAGGCACCAATTTCTGGTAGTCTTGCGGGCTGTCGTTATCGGTCAGCCAACTCCATGAGGCAGGTCCAGGCTTGATCCAATCGGTGTTTTTGATTTTCGATGCTGGCGCTAAACTTTTGACCAAATCGCAAGTAACCAAACTTGCCAAATTTTCATGGATGCTGATCACTCTCCACGGTGTTTGCCAAGGTAATTTACTCGACGGCTTTTGATCATAGTAACCATTGGCTTCGTCTTTATCTGGCCAGGCCAAAGCATATCGGCCATTTGGAGCATCTTTTTTAAGGTGCATTGCTGCATAGTTACCATCAAAGGGTCCTGCTTCAGAAAGTAAAACATAATGATTAGCCGTGTTGAACAATGCCGGGAAACACCAGCCATTTTTCATTGGTGATGAACTTCCGAGCGCATAAGGTTTATACACTGCCTCATAAGCCGGTGACCATTGAGTCGCATCCTGATAAGGTTGCAACCAAGCCTCCCCACCCTGCGGAAAATAAAATTCACTCTGCTCTTCAAGGATGGTAACCTTATTGTCTGAACTTTCAGGGAAAAGATATCGGAAAGCGACCCCTTGTTCAAAAACTTTAACCTGGAGTTTCACCAGCTGATCCTTTTCATTTTTAAAGGTGAAATTGCCCTGAGAATATTGATGGGAAACCTGAGATTGCTTTCCCGAAAGGAATTCAATATGTGCTGCCAATTGATCGTCTTTCGAGAATTCAGAAAGGGACAGTTTTTTCGCGAAATTACCATCACTTCGATTAATTCCTAATCGTGATTTCCCAAGGATGATTTGATCCTGAGCAAGTACTTCATAGGCAAGCTCACCACTTTTTATATGAAGGATGAATGACAAACTTTTATCAGGATTATCAATCTGAATTCGTTTATCAGTAACTGATGCATTACCGCTGCAGCCATAAAATAGGCTTCCTAAGCATAGCATAAAAATAGCGCGGACGGAAAAAAAATTTACAAGTGATTGCATATAAGATAGATTATAAATTACGCTATGCTATTTAATGAATATCAAAGATTTCACTGACGGCTCTCCACCATAAAAGGAGGACAAAAAATTATTTTATAAGGTCGCGGCAAATAGTTCGGACTTTATTGACCGGTCAGCCAAAAAAATAGGGCTGTTACGTCAGTGATTTTCACATTTAAGGTTCCATCAAATGATATTCGCTGCTCAATATTTATGGCATTAGTGCGTGTTAAAAATAAATCATAACGAAAATTCAACGGATTATTGAAGTGAAAATTCACCTCAAACGAATACCCCGATCTTTCAGAATAATTCAAATTCTTTATTCACACGCGCTATAATTCTTGCTGATTAAAAGCTGTGAATTTTAGCCAATGAAAATTTACAACAAAACAAATTTTGGTACCTAATGGAAGAAAAATCAATGATGCAACAGCCCAATTAAAGAAACGGTCTTTATAGTGCGTGTTTAAAAACTTACCATTCTACTTCGAATTTTAGGTGTTAAACACGCTCTTAGGTTGATGATTATGGAATGATCACTTTCGATACTTCGAATAGTTCTCCACCATATTTTTTATTGATCACCACCTGGAATCCTCGTTCCATCAATTCTTTACCGGTTGCCGTAATGACGTGCTTTCCTGATGGTGCCAAATTGATTTCGTAAGTGGCGTTCTCATTAAGTTCACTTGGGTACACCATACGGGCAGACTCCTTAGCTCCTTGACGGAACACACCCAAAATTCCACCTTCCTGTGTATCATAATTAATGCGCTGCCATCCATCCCAGTAACCTTCACGTGGTTCGCCGAAACCTTCCAAATCCTTGCGATATGACATATAATCAAAACGTTCCTGCATCTGATCCATCCAGTCTGCCCAGCTTCTCATCTCTTGGCGCTTTTCAACAGGCAATTTGTCAGGGTCACCCAAAACGATCGGCAATGTACCAATCAATGATTTCATCGTCAGGTCAATATCATCAGTGTCCATTGGTAAGTTACCGATCACCAAAGAAGAAGCGGGTACGGCTGGTGAACGCCACCATGCCAACTGTCGAACTCTCATCGGACCAACAGGTGCTGGATCTTCGATATTTGACAACCAGTTACCTTCAGCATGTTCAGCCGTGGCGTAATCCATCAGGTGGACTTTACCCGTTGTTTCATAGGTACAGTCGATGAATAGTTCTGGTGCTTCTTCGTGCAACTCGTCGAACATCTTCAGCATGTTTTCATACAAAACAGTAAACGACTCGTTATGGTCTCGGTAATCCGGATGATCTTTGGCATAAGAACCAGACTGCTTAGTGTCATTAACATAAGGAGAGGTTACAACAGCAAGGTCCATCTTTGCATAAGCCAAACCATAATCTTTTACCAATCGAAGAATAGTTTCTTTCATGTAATCCTTCCACCCTGTTCCGAAAGAGGCTGAATAGAAACCATTATCAACTGGAGATTGGAAATGCAAGTTCCCCGTACTTCCGTCAGGCTTCTGAACAAACCATTCAGGATGCTCTTGATATACTTTAGAATCTTTGGTAGCAGAGCCGATAGAAATCCACAAACCTGGTTTCATGCCTAAAGATTTGATATAATCAAAGGTAGGCTTCAAACCACCAGGGAATTTATTTTGATCCACATGCCAGTCGCCATAATTTTCACCCCAACCACGAATCGAGCTCTTTCCGTGAGCGTTTACCTGCCAGCCATCATCGATAATGAATTCCTTAACGCCACACTCAGCAGCAGCTTTTGCCACGCGACGGATCAAAGTATCACTGATGTGCGTGCGGAATGGATACCAGGTATTGTAAACAAAAGTAGGCTTCTCTTTCAAGTCATAAATTCTTGGTTTCAAAGCGGTTTTGACGAACTTGTTTACTTCGTTGTTGATCATTTGGAAACCATCGCGGTAGCCATGATATAGCCCAATAAACGTTTTGGGGCTGGTCCATGATTGCTTAGGCTTGAACCATTTCCTGAAAGGAAAATCCTGATTTGGGTGCGTCAGTCCCACCTGAACGTTGTCGTGCATTCCTTCTGACTGGAAGGCTGTTCTTTTCAGAATACCCATTGCTTCGTTACCCAAAGCCATTCCCTGCTTAGAATTCGCCTGTTCGATCACCACTACGGGATCATCCCAGTCACCTTCATATTTCATCAGGTGTTTCATTCGGCCATAGTTGTTCAAAACCATCGCCCAGGTGTTGTTCATGCTCGTATAGATATCCTGAACATTCAAAGACTCAATTTTGAAATCCTCTTTACCAGTATTCTCAAAAGTGATCCATTTTCTGATAAAAGGGTGATTGTCATACATTTCATAGTTGACAAAAATCTTAAAGGTTTTTTCACCTTTTGGCTTAAGCGTCAAAATCACGCGCTGCGTAGTTTTGTCGGTTTTTACACGCTTTACCTTATCCAGGTTCCATTTACTGAAACCACTGTATTCTGTATCATTAAGAACAAAAGAAAAACCTTTACTCTTTGATTTTACATAGTTGAGTGTGTCACTTTTCAGGTTGAAATTAGAAAGATACAGGCTGTCATTATTGTAAACGACATCGTACTTGACCAAATTATTCTCCAAGGTGATCACTTTCTGCCCAAAGGCAACACCGCTACAAAAAAGCAGTGCAAAAAATGTGATAATATTATATTTCATAATATGATAAAAGATTGAATAAAAAAAATAATTAGCTGTTGCTCAGCTGCTTCAGCTTCATAGCACCATGTAGCCAACCTGCCGAATGAGGGATCCATTCTTCGTCGGTAAATGACTGCGGACGGTCGTTTTCTTTGGTTGCCATTACATCCAAAACGAAAGGAGCTCCTACTGAAAAACCACTGGTGATCACGCCTCTCGACTGGAACCAGGTGCCGAAAGTACGGTTACCAATGCCGCATATCATCCCTACTGGAATAGCAGTATTTCTTGGTTGATTGGCGCTGCAAACCACACAACCCACGTCTTGCGCCTCTTGTGTCAAGCCGGAGTTCAGTCCTGCAATCCACTGCAAATTACCATAGGCAATCTGCTCAAATTCTTCTTCTCGATAGTGTTTGCTCAAAGCAAAACAGGTCTCTGCCAAATACCCGTAAATGCTGTTCATGCCATGGAACGGGCCTGCGAACCACACGCAATCGCCATTTAGTTTCACCGTATTGGGCAATAATGAAAATGGATTTTGTCGTGCCGCAGGAATCAGGAATCCATAAGCAAAATCATGGATAATCTCTTCCGCCAATTGCTTATCTTCTTCACTGAAATCGCCATTGACAATCTGCAGCAAGTCCAAAATTCGTGGTGGAATCAATCCGCCAGAATCCACGCCATAAACATGATCAAGGATCGAATGCACCCACATGCTTTCAAGGTGGTCGGTAGAGTCAAATTCTTTAAAGACCCCATAAATTCCCTGCACCGCATTTTCCGCTTTGAGCTGTCGGTCACGCAATTGTTTCAGATAAGTACTGACGCCCTGCTTGGAGATCAGTTTGTTCTTATCTCCCTCAACAATAATCGCCACAAAATTGAACAATTCCCGTGTTGGCCACTCCCCTTCTGGCGGAAGAATATCTGCATCAATTCCCCTTTGAACCGTACTGAATCCAAACTGTGGCGAAGTGGTGCTGCGCAAATATTCCCATCCTTTCAGAATATAAGATTTGAGATTTTTCTTCTCCGCATAGTCGGGCAATGCCTGATAGGTCTGAATCAATGAAAGCACCGCTTTGGAGGCATCATTGGGCAATACGACCTCTTTGTTTTCCAACAAATCATGGACAAAACTGCCTTCGGCATACCCTTTTTCTGCGGCATAATCAGCGGTGGCGACCATATAGTCAGCCCCAACGATGATTTGCTCAGCCAGTGCTTTTTTGAACTCTTCATCATAAAGTTCACTGCCGTTGAGGTACATGTTTAGCAAGCCCATCAACATAGAGGACTGCGCCGGAGACTCTGCCCATTTGGTCCCTGCATCCTGCCAGCCCATTTGCAATCCTGTAAAGTGAAAACGACGCTGAAGCATATCTACCGAACAGTAGTTATAAGTGTCGTCCCACAAAATGTCTTTTTTTACCGTGCATCGGCCATCGCGGATCATCACCTCTGCGCCCACACGGTGCTCCACATGGTAATGCCCTTCAGCAACGCCTTCAAAAGTAGCGATCCACCACTGCGCACCCCATACATTTCCCCATTTAATCCAATTTTGATCATAAACTGCATCCGACTGCTCACTGATCAAATGACAACTTCCCTCTTCAAAAGCGTGAGTCTCGGGCAATCGTAAAATAACTTTGATGGGTCGGTCAGGATGATAACCAATCTGTGAGAATAGCAATCCAAACACCTCCTCTTCTGAGGTTGCCGATGCTGCTAATTTATTAATGTACTGATATAGGCTACTCTTCAAAACTATGCAGGTTTGTGTAAAAAATCTTCAATCTCTTGTTGTGTCGGAATAGAACTTTGCGCACCGAGTTTCTGAACCGTTATCCCGGCGGCCGCATTGGCAAAAACAATCGCCTCCGGAATGGAGGTACCATCAACAATCGCCTTGGCGAAACATCCGCAGAAGGTATCCCCGGCAGCGGTGGTGTCCTCAACTTTAACTTTGTTGGCAGGCACAAAACCAGACTCTTCGCCATTAGTATAAGCAACGCCATCGCCACCCATGGTGATGATCGCACATTTAACGCCCAGCTTCAGCAAAGCAGCCATCGCCTCATCGGCATTCTGTGGTGAGATCTCAGAGATTCCGGTGATAAATGCCGCTTCCACTTCATTGACAATCAGATAGTCAATACCCTGAAAGATCTTTTTGTCCATCGGGATCGCCGGCGCATAATTCCAGACAATAGGCGTCTTGTGTGCCACCGCTTCCGAGATGATCAGCTCGTTGGTTTGCTCAGGGATTTCATTTTGCAAAACCACCACTGAGGCATCATGAATCAGTGCCTCATTTTTTGAAACAGCAGTGGGGGCCAACTTTTGGTTGGCGCCCGAATCCACTGTCAAATAATTATGCCCTTCTTCACCAACCATCACAAAGGCGCATCCGCTGTTTACTCCATCGATATACTCGACAAACTCGCAATTGATTTGATCCTGCTCAAAATTGCCGATCATCTCTGCCGTATAATTATCCTGCTTCCCAACTGCCGTGATGAACGTAACCTCCCCACCCGAACGGGCAGCAGCAACGGCCTGATTTGCTCCCTTTCCCCCAAAATACTGATGGAATTTCGCATTCGTAACGGTCTCACCGAGTTGAGGTAATCGTGGCATTTTCATCACCAAATCCACGTTGGATGAGCCAATAACCAATATATTCTTCATAGTTAAAAATGATGTGTGGCTGATAAAAAATAGGTCTGATGGCTTAGTCAGCTAACTGCGCCATCGCTTCTTCTAACATATCGATTGTTGCGGTCGCTCCTGCGCGGTGGCAACCAATCTCTTTGACTTCCAATAGTCTTTTCAGGCTGCGGATACCACCTGAAGCTTTAATTTTCACGTTCGGTCCCACACTCGCTTTCATCAATTTAAGCACATCGTCAGTAGCACCTTCGTAGCTGAAACGGCCATCTTCGCCCTTGACAAAACCAAAACCGGTTGAAGTCTTCACATAGTCCGCTTCTACCTCTGTACAGATCTGACACAACTTAACGATAGAGGCTTCTTCAGTGATATAATCAGTCTCGAAAATCACTTTCAATGATGCGCCACGCTCATGACAAGCGTCCGCCAAAGCCTTGATCTCTTCTTTCAAATAAGCCCAGTCTTTTTGGATCGCCTTACCGATGTTGATGACCATATCAATCTCCTGTGCACCATCCTTGATCGCCTGAACGGTCTCGTAAACTTTTACATCGATGGATGAAATTCCGCCAGGGAAACCTACCACACAACCTACTTTAACGGCTGTTCCTGCCAACAATTTTTTGGCTTGGTCCACTGCGAAAGGCTTCACACAAACTGAAGCGACATTGTATTTGGCGGCTACCTGACAGCCGATTTCCAAATCTTTGTCGGTTAGTTGTGGGTGAAGGATCGTATGATCGATCATTGATGCTAATTCTTGCACATTGCTCATAGTCGTAAATTTATTTTTGCTCAATTAATTCATTATTGAGCTGGTTTTGGATAAAAAATATTCTAAAAAAGAGGGTTTTTATATCTGTAAAATGAATCATCAAACCCACTTCTATTTTTAATCTTAACAAGGCTATTCCCGAGAAATTATCAGGGAATTACTTGCTCAGATAAGATTTCTTTCTCAAAAAATTGATCTTGTTGTTGATGTATTCCCCGCCGTACTCCTGTTGCTCATAAAGGCTGATCTGCTGCAATGTTCGTTGCAAATCTCTATCGTTAATATGATTTACTTCGATACAGTTCATGATCCGAAGGGCAACGAATGGATTTTCGGAATGAAGCAGTTGCTCCATTTTTTTCAGTGCCTCAGCCTGGTGACCATGAACATACAACGCCTCTGAGCTCGCTGCCTGTACCGTCAAATTGGAATCGTTCAACATTAGTTTAAGCTTGGTCAGTAGCGATGGGCTGAGCGTTTTTTGCTGAATACAGCCATTCACTCCCCAAAAACGAATTGCCGAAACTTGATCATTGAGCAGCTGCATCAATTTACCTTCATCATTTGTCGATGTTGCTTCCCATGCCGCCTTGCGTATGGCTTTCATCGGCTGATTTTTGGCATATAATGTATAAGGGATTTTTGCTTTTTGGCAGTTGGCATAAAAATCACTTTCAGGAATAAAACCTATATCGTTGGTGCTTTCCATTTCTGATTTTAAGGCTTTACGGAACCGCTTCAATACCTTGGCGTATTGTTGATCTGCCGCAAGATTATGAACATTATCAGGATCTGCTTTACAGTCATACAATTCTTCTATCGCCCGTGGCTCGAAGTATGCAGATGAATAAGCATCCGTTTTCCCTGCTTTATAGGCTCTTTCCCAGGCTTTAATTCCTTCTGCTTTCCAAAGAAAGTTGATGTGAATACCATGAGGATGTTCAGGATAAAAATTACGCACATAACGGAATTGCTTATCTCTTAGGCTTCGTACCAAATCAAGGCTTTCATCCATTCGTCCACGGAATCCATAGCTGTAACGCGCTTTGTGTGCTCCAAAGATGTCATGCCCCTGATATGATTTTGGTGCCTTTACATCACCCATCGCAAGAATTGTCGCTGGCAAATCAATCAGGCTGACAATTTTATTTTCAATGTATTTTCGTTCTTTGCCCTGATATTTTGGTGGAATATAAATGATCAACGGAATCTTAAGCCCGGACTCAAAAGTAAATCGCTTGCTTCTTCCCTGCACGCCACCGTGATCACTCGAATAAATGATGATCGTATTGTCGAGCTCACCGATTTTTTCAAGATAGTCCACCACATATTTGTACTCCAAATCCATCATTTCCATGAACTCATAATAGGAGGCAAAATCCTTACGGACTTCGGGAATGTCCGGTAAATACGCAGGAACACGAACCTGCGATGGCTTGACGTGTGTCAGCTTGGAAATCCACTGATCCACCTCGGTGCTATCAATATATTCAAAGCTGTCTCTGAAATATTTATAGCGGTCTTTTTGTGGATGAAGACGCGTCTCATGGCTGATCCAAGTATTGTAAAATATAAAGAAGGGTTGTTTTCCCTTACGTCCTTCCAAAGACTCATTAATGTCCCAAAAATCATCCTTATCCCAGACATTTTTTGGGCAGGAAGCATTATAATCTTTCTTAAATCTTAGCGTAGTGAAATAGCCGTTTTCCTTTAAAAGTGCAGGAAAGTAAACAATAGACGAATCCATTTCCACCTTGCATCGCATATGCTCCGTACCGATCGATGTGGGCAACACTCCGGTGATGATCGAAGATCGCGAAGGGGCACAAACCGGTGCATTCGCAAAAGCATTCTGAAAAGTGATGCCCTGCTCGGCGAGTCGGTCAAGGTTCGGCGTTACGGCGAGTGAATCTCCATGACACCCCAAAAAAGGACTGTTGTCTTCACTGACAAACCATAAAATATTAGGGAGCTGTTCGGCTGCTCTTTGCGGCACTTTTTCTGGCGCGGCCAAACCTGCTAAAAAAAATAAAACTGAAAAATTAAACATACCCATTGCATCATCATTGTAGTACATTGCGAAGTAATGCGGTAAAAATCAGAGCATGGAGCATAAAAAATCTTTTTACGGTTGATAATCTTTCAGGCTTAAAAATTTCGTTTTGCTTCGCTCTTGGAGGAGGAAAAATAATTCCAAAAACTGTGACAGATCTCTTGAAAAGGGTGAAAAATCAACAATCCACCATGGAAATGGTAAAAATCTTCATTTTCATGCCTATTATTGTAATGAAGCAGGATCCCCAATAATTTTTTTTACTCTTCACACTTTTTTGACACTATTATATGAGAAGATTTTTACACCTTTTCGCGCTCGTTTTTTTATTAACCATAGGCGCAGCTCAGGCAGAAAATATCAACTTTGAGACCCTCACCAGAAAAGACGGGCTCTCTCATTCTTTGATCACCAATATCATTCAGGACCACACCGGTTATATGTGGTACGGTACTCAGGATGGTCTCTTACGCTATGACGGATACAAGTTCAAAGTCTTTAAACCCAACAAAGAAGATCCAAAGAGCATTCAGAGTTCATGGGTAACTGAACTGTTAGTCGACAGAAAGAATCAACTTTGGGTGCGCTTCAGAAACGGGGGAATCAGCATGTACAATCCTACTTCCGAGGATTTCATGAACTTCAACCACGATCCCGACGACTCGACCACAATCAGTAATGATCTCTCTCCTTATCAGACCTACACGGAGCAAAAATCCATGCAGGAAACACCGGATGGTAATGTATGGATGTGTACCATGAATGGGCTGAATAAGATTGACATCAATAGTCTGAAAGTTACTCGATATTATAAAAGTGCCAATGGATTGAGTGATCAAATTACCACCTGTTTGTTTTTGGAAGGAAAGGATAAATTATGGATTGGTACCACAAAGGGACTCAATCTACTTGACCTAAAGACAAACAAAATCACCCAAATAAAAGAGCACCTGCACAGTAAACAAATTACTGTACTATTAAAAGATAGCCAAAATACATATTGGGCCGGGACGAAAGCCAATGGCTTGTATCGATTTACGATGGACCAGTCGCTCAATTTCACCTCTTTCAAGGGAATTCTTACAGGCAAAAATCAGGTAGAGCACATCCGTAATCAAGGGGTATTGAGTTTGATCATCGCTAATGATGGCGATATTTACCTCGGAATGCATCAAGGTTTGTTTCAGCTTGATCAGCAGGGAAAGGTAATCAAAAATATTACCGAAGGATACAGTATGCCCACGATCGGACGAATGATTCAGGACCAGCAGGGAAATATTTGGGCCGGAGGGTCTACGGATCATGTGGGTATTTATAAATATGAGCCCCATAATGATCAGTTGATGGAATTTGATGAAAACCAATTGCAGTCTAATGGTTTTTCCTCCAATAAAATCACCTCTATTTATCAAAGTAAAGGTGGCGTACTGTGGATTGGTACCTCCAAGGGAGGGTTGATGAAATGCAACCTGCATGGCCGCGCATTTTTGCGTTATGGGCCGAGTCATTTCCCTGACTTCGACCATATGGTACATGCCATTTACAAACAGGACAACCGGATTTATGTAGGAACGCAGCTATCTTTTGATATTTTCGATACCAATTTTAAACTCATCAAAAGGTATAAGCGCGGAAAAGGTGCCGATGCGGTGCCAGCAAGCGTGGTGGGGGTTTTTGGAACCCCTGTAAAAAACGATAAACTATGGGTAGGATATTTTGAGGGGAAAGTCTCTGAGTTCAATATAAAAACAGGCAAATTCCACCATTACAATATCCACTTACCCGAAGACTCATCCAAATTCAGCCCCTGGTCTCCGCGATCAATTCTGACAACCTCTGCCGGCGACACTTACTTTGCTTCGATCACTGGTGGGATCATGGTGAAGAAAAATGGCCAAAATTATTTTCAAAATCTAAAGGCATTGGTCAAAAACCCAGACCATGTTAAATCCTCGAATTATGCATTTATGGAGGCTTCGGATGGTAAAATATGGATTGGATCGGTGAAGGAGGGCATCTATATTTATGATCCGAAAGAATACAGAATCACTCCTTTTGTATATAATGATCAAGGGTTGTCGAGCCATGAAATCAAAGAAATGTACGAGGCTCAAAACGGGGAAATATGGATTGCTACACGTTATGGCTTGAATCGCTATAGTCCGTTGAACCAAACGATAAAAAGTTATTTGGTGAAAGATGGATTGCCCTCCAATATTCTTCATGGCATCCTTGAAGACCGCAAAGGGAATATTTGGGTCAGTACCAACAATGGCATCAGCCGATTAGATGTAAACAGTAACCGATTTGTTAATTTCTACGAGGAAGATGGACTGCTTTCCAATGAGTTCAACGAACGGGCTTTTTTCAAAGATCAGGATGGAATGTTCTATTTTGGTGATAGAATGGGCATTGTTAAATTTAACCCCAATAGCATATCAATAGACACTTCAAGCCCACGGACTTATATCAGTGGTTTCGAGATCAATGGAGAAGACAATAATGGGCAAAGTACAATTTCAAGATCTGAATTAAATAATAAACTGAACGCAAATCAGGAGATCGACCTGCCTTATAATTTCAACAACTTTGCCGTAAGTGTATCTACCCTTGATTTTCGTGCGCCGCAAAAAATCCGCTACCGCTATCGCCTCAAAGGTCTGGATAAACATTGGAATTATACTGCCCATGGAGAAAACACCATCAAATATCCTTTTTTGGAACCCGGTGACTACACCCTGCAGATGGAAGCCTCCAACCCTGATGGTATTTGGTCGGGAAAGATCAAAGAAAACCGGGTGATCATCTCCCCTCCTTGGTATCAGTCGGCCTGGTTCAAAACTTTGTTGACTTTGATTGCTTTCGGAACCATGGCCGCCTTTATCATCATCTATATTCACCTGATTAAAAAGAGTAAACGCCACTTAGAGAAAACAGTGAAGGAAAGAACGGCGGAACTCAAAGAGGTGAACTCTGAACTTTTAGCAGTTAATGAAGAATTGCAGACCCAGCAAGAGGTGGTTATTAATCAGAATACAGAACTCCAAAATCGCCAACAGGAACTCCGTCAGCAAAAACGAAACATTGAACTGATGGCCAAAATGGGGCGGAAGATCACTTCAAGCGTAGAGCTAAATCGAGTATTTGGGGAAATTTACAGCAATATTTCTGAATTGGTGGACATCGACGAAATGATGATTGGTCAGGTGAACGAAAAAACTGGTCAGCTGGAACTTTGGGGGGTTCGTGGAGATGTTAACGAGTTGATTAAAGATCAAATTGACCTTAAATCCGAGGCGCGATTGTCTGCTTATGTCGTTCGCAGTAACCAGTATATTTTCAGTAATGACCTGCGTGTCGATACGCAGAATTTACTCCGATATCCGGACAGAAAATATGAGCAAAAAGAATCCTCCGGGGTTTATTTGCCATTGAATTTCCGGAATGATAAACCATTAGGGGTTTTAGTGGCGATTTCAAATAAACTCAATGCCTTTACACAGACAGATTTAAGTCTGCTCTCCAACTTAGCCTCTTATGCCTCGATTGCCATCACCAATGCGAGCGCCTATGAGAAACTTTATTTTCAGTCGGAGCAACTTAAAAATATTGATAAAATAAAGACTGACTTTTACACCAATGTATCTCATGAATTTCGGACGCCACTCACATTAATTCAGGGGCCTGTTGAGGAATTGTTACACTCGGAAGCTATCGCCGTACCTGATCGAAACCTGTTAAAGATTATCTCTCGAAATTCAAAGTTGCTGTTAAGTTTGGTAGAGCAGATTATGGAACTTTCCAGAATTGATGGAGGTGCAATTGCCTTTAAGGAAAAGAAAAATAACCTTGGTCACCATTTTGAAACGATTTATGATTCATTCAAACATTTAGCTTTACAGAAAAGAATCGAGATTATTTTCAATTCAACATTGGAAGGGTTAACTGCCAAATATGATTTAGATGTAGTGAACAAAATCATCTATAACTTACTGAATAACAGCATTAAATACACTAAAGAAGGTGGGCTCATTATTTTCACTGCTAAAATGGCCAATGATGGTCTCGAGGTCTCTATCTCAGATAATGGAGATGGTATTCCAGAGCAAAAAATTGATCAGATATTCAACCGTTTTTACCGCTTATCTGAGAATGATGAAGACGCCATTGGTTCTGGTATTGGGCTGTCGATTGTTAAACAGCTGATTGAAAAAATGGGGGGAGATATTAGTGTTGAAAGTAAATACAAAGATCAATTTGATGATCACGGAACGACTTTCACAGTCAATATTCCAGTGTTACTGTCTGATGAGGAAGTTGTTGATACACCAGAAGCCAACAGTCAGCTAACACCAGTCATTGCCAATAATGAGGTTTTGAAAATGGCAGACAACATCACCAAACCTAAAGTAATGATCGTTGAAGACAATGCCGATCTGAGGTATTTCCTTTACAGCCAGTTAGAAAAATTCTATTTTGTTGTTGAGGCAAAAAATGGCGTAGAGGCCCTGAAATTGATTGAAAAAGAGCCCCCTCATTTGATCATTTCTGATATTATGATGCCTGAAATGGATGGTATCAGCTTATGTCGAAGGGTGAAGGAAAATGAGAAAACTTGCCATATCCCTATCATATTAATCACGGCAAAAGATGCGGAGCAAGATAAAATTGTTGGATTAGAAGCTGGCGCTTCAGATTATATCACTAAACCTTTTAAAGCAGAAGAGCTATTTCTGAAAGCCAAAAATTATCTCAATCAACGGTTGAGCATGATTGATCATTCAAATAAAAGTATTTTTGAAGAAGGGATTACGCCATTAAACGACGCCAATCCTAAGGATCAGGAATTTATTAATAATATAAAAGCGTTAATCGAAGATAATATTGAAAACTCCGCTTTGGGCATTGATTTTTTCTGTGAGAATTTGGGAGTAAGCAGGTCGTGGTTGTACAGCAAAATGAAATCCCTCTTAGGCGTATCGATGAATGAGTTCGTTCGCCAATGTCGATTAAATTTAGCCGCAAAAATTCTGGTGAGTCAAAAGCTTTCAACCGCTCAGGTCGCCTATTCGGTGGGTTTCAACGATCCGAAATATTTTGCCCGTTGTTTCAAGAAAGAATTTGGTGTTGGTCCGAAACAATATTTATCAGCGAAACTCGAAGCGACAATAAATTAGCATAAATTAAATTATGAGCTAAGCCAACGGAGCTGAAAAATATACCCCACGCCCTCCTTAAAAGTAGATTATTGGGGTGGATCATGGTGAGATTGAAAGGAAAGGCCTGAGCAAAATACTCAGGCCTTTTTTCTTTACTTTATATGTTGTGGCACATCGCTACGCAACAACTTTCAATAACTGACTTGTAATTTTAACCAATGATCACGTAGAATATCACAGATTAAATCTTTGGCTTATTAGTCCAAATAGGCGCAGCGTACATTCACCGCTCATTAACCAAGGTTTAGTATAATATAATTCCCTGAAAATAGGCTATCGAATATTTTTGATCGGGGTGATTGCATATTTTCGACAGCCTACCCCAAAAAAAACACTTCTATTCGATCAATAACGATAATCGAATAGAAGTGCGAACACCACTCATAAAATTGAAAATTATTTCAAGGAATAACGCTTGCACATATTTTTATAATTTATAAAATGATAATCATTTATTAACATCTATATGATGTGTAAATTACCACATTATAAATATGAATTTTCATTAGAAACATGAAAAGAAACGTTAGGGAAAATTGAAA
Source organism: Persicobacter psychrovividus (assembly GCF_036492425.1). NCBI lineage: Bacteria > Pseudomonadati > Bacteroidota > Cytophagia > Cytophagales > Persicobacteraceae > Persicobacter > Persicobacter psychrovividus. The sequence goes on along the minus strand of NZ_AP025296.1, from coordinate 215,436 downwards.
GTCCTAACTGCTCTCCATAGGCTAAATCGAAATAATCGATTCTGATTTTATATAGCCCCTTTTTTAGCAATAGTGATTTCTCCTTATGTATTGGCGCATGCACCCCATCATTATCAATCACTAATTGATCATTGATATAAAGCATCGACCCATCATCAGAGGTCAGCAAAAATTTATGTATTCCAGTAGCATTCACTTTAATGTACCCTTCGTATCGTAATACAAATGCATCTTTACGAACAATATTAGGAATCTCGATTTTACTGCTTGTAGTTACCCATTTTCGGTTTTTGGGCTCATAGTCTTTAAGAGAACTAATCGAATCCGTATAGTAACTACATTCAAGACCTGGCTTTAGACTATATTGCGCCACCGAAACAGGGCGCGAAAAATACTTGAGCTTATGGAATTCATAATTCAATGTGTCACTATACATTGAGGGATTACCCTTTAGTTTAGCAAATACCTGTATATTGTTTGTAGTCTTTAAATTAATTGGTGTACGATAGCGGGAAAATGACTTTTTCCCACCAATTCGATAGAAAATTTCTGCGCCAGGATAAATATTTTGCAGAGCTACCGCTATAGTATTCTGGAAATATATGGGCGATAAATCATTCCCTCGTCCTCGTACTGTTGGAGGTGCTATAAATGGCTGAATTCCTTTTTGTTGTAAATAGGGCAATTCATTGGCGATATTATTCATGAAGGAATAACTTAAGCGACCTTTTGCGCCATTCCAGCATTTTTCGGCAAAAGGCAATAAACGAGGGAACAACATTTTATAAGCTTTTTCTGGTGTTCGAACGTACTCTGTCCATAGGCAGGCTTCTAAGCCTAAAATATTCTCCGACCCTTCCGGTTGTGTAAAAGCAAATAGATCTTTCAAAGTAATGATACCTTTTTCGGATTGCTCCTCTACTGCTGCATTAAATTGATATTTATTAAAATAGAATAGATCACTATTACAAATAACTGCTTTATAATCATTGTCGATAACTTGTTTTACAGCACTGCTATCCTGCCAAGCGGTAATTAGAAAGTCTTTCATTTTACCACCATTTGTTACCTCATCCCAAGCCAAAGGCTGTTTTCCCATTTCATTTACTTTTCGGCCTGCATTTTCCATAAAATAGGTATACAAATCATCACTATCATTTATATTATGATCATGCATGAATGTTTGGCATTTAGGGCAATCATCCCATGATGAATGCTTGGTTTCATCACCGCCAATATGAATATATTTTGAAGGAAAAAGCGCACTTACCTCCTCAATTACATCTGCGATAAAATCCTGTACCTCAGGATTTCCTGCGCAGAAAGGGTCCGAAAATTCAAAAGATTTATAAGGGTCTTTTTCAAAAGATTTCCCCTTACATGAAAACGAAGGGAAAGCCCAAAATACCGAAGCACAATGGCCTGGCATTTCAATCTCAGGAATAATTTCAACCTCACGTTCAAGTCCATATGCCACAAGTGCTTTGATATCCTCTTGAGAATAATATCCCCCATAAACATCCGTTTCAGGAGTACTGGCTGATACCGCATTTGGAAAGAAAGTCCATTGATCCGTATTTTCTCGAAATGCTGCTTTTTCCGTTAATAGAGGGTACTTTTTAATTTCAAGTCGCCATGCTTGGTCATCGGTAAGATGAAGATGTAACTTGTTCAATTTATATTGCGACATTAAGTCAATGTATTCTTTAATAAAAGAAACTGGAAAAAAATGACGCGCAACATCCAAATGAAGGCCTCTCCATTGGTAAAAAGGATGATCGACAAGCTTCCCACATGATATTACTGGCTGTCGCTGAAGTTGTTGAATACTTTGAAATGCATAGAAAGCCCCTGAAGGATCAGCACAATACACTTCAATCGTCGCATTTTTTATTTCAATTTCATATCCTTGACCCTTGATATCAGCTTTATAGGTATAAAGAATAGTGGGCTTTTTCCCTGCACTTGGAGATACTGGTATAATTAAAGGGGAAATATCAAAAGGAAGTGTACTTTGATAAGTAGGCTTTTCAGGCCAATGAAATTCGCCAGTAGATTGAACGCCATGAATGGAGGGAATGGATTGCCATTGTGCAAAGGCTGTAGCATAACTCAAGTTAAAAATTAATATGAGCCAGAGAAAAGGTGTTTTCATAAAAAATGTAAAGAAAAATATAACATTTAAAGATATACATATTTTTCTTTTATCACAAAAACAGCCCTTAAAGAACAAACTTTAAGGGCTGGAAAATAGATATTTAATTACATTTTAATCTTGAGATATTTCACTTATTGTTTTAGGATAATTCTTGTATAGTAAATTCAGTGCATTTACTAATATTTGCTTGGCAAATGCTTTACTGATCCGCTCATCTTCTGGCTTGGCGATATTGCCCAAACCGTAGAAATTGTGAACGACAATGGTTCCATCTCCAACTTTTACGGAGAAGGATGCCGCTCCAATGTTTCGGTTATGATCTCTGGCATAACCTGCATCGACGGCAATATTTTTTCCACTGATGATCATCCCGTTGGCATCTACTGCCCCGATTTGATAGTCTCCGGCAAAGGCAGTGTTTTGTGGTAAATCCTTAAACAAGTCGGATGACTTGGTGAAGATCCATGATCCCATCCACGCCTGCAAAGCATTTCCGACCTGACCGTCGAACGTCAACGCCTGCTCATCTTCCAAAATTTGTCCGTAGGTCACTACTGCACCGGCATTCAGAGGCATCATCAGCATTTGCGTTCCTGCTTTTATTTTGGCAAACAGCGAAGGAATATCAATAGAATGTTCAACACCTTCCACACTGAAATCCAAAGAAGGAACAAAAGCCGTCTGCTCAACATACTGCTGCCATTTCAAACCTTTCACATCCGTGTATGCTTCGCCTCCAAGGTTGAATGCCTGTGTTTTTCCATTAGCATCAACCACTTTGAAAGCACACATTTTCGCCATATTACAGCTGATGCGTGGGATATTAATCACCAATTTTCCATCAACAATATTGGCTTTGTATTCACGGTCGATTGCCTGGGCAAATCCACCTTCGGTGAAAAGATCAAAATCATGCTCGACCACCTTGCCGTTTAATGCTACATCAAACATTCTTGTTTTTGGTGCATTACAATATACCTCGGCATATTTCAGCGTCACCTCAGCCTGTCCATTCGCCAATCCCTCAACGGTGAAGGTCATATCGAGCGTGTCGCCATAGACCTCTGTCTGATACAAATAATCATCTCCTGTTCCTTCGATTGGCGTGGGTACTTTCACCCCTCTTGCTTCTCCACCGATCAAAATTTCATCACTCAAAATCAATAGGTCATACTGATTTTTTGGCTGATAATATTCAGCATCCATTCCGAATTGATCGTGGATATATGCCTTCAGACTTGGGTTATTTCCCACAATCCCTACCCGGTAGTGCTCAGGATTGAAGTTAATTTTTGAGTCAAGAACCGTCAGCTTTTCATTCGCAACAGCGGTTGTTGGCAATCCGCTGATTTCCAGTGAAAGCTCATATTTTCCTTCCGCCAAGGTTGCAGGCAATGCCACTTGCTTGGCAATCGGATAGACAAATTTATTCTTTTTGAAGGTTGGTACAGAAAAATCCTTACTCCATACCACCTTGTTGGATTTGCGCAAAACAAGTTTCGCCTGCTTGGCGTGTGCCTGATGTGATTCATTGACCAAATACAAATCAGCCAAGAACTGCTCACCAGCCTGCACTGCCTGATGATTCAGGCGGATGGTCGAACGCAAAGCCTGTACCCGATTGGCTACCAAAGCCGGATCCGATTTATGACGGCGCTGATTGTCCACCAAGCCAGAGTGGTTTTCAATCGCTGTACTTTCCCAGCCGTTCATGATAAATCCATCGTTCTCATCCGACAGTTTTGCCGTCTCGATAACCTTACCCCAGAACTCATAGCTTTTGCGACCAATGGCTTTGAACAATTCTCCGGCATCGGCATAAGCGCCTTCAAATCCCCACTTTTTGATGAAGTCACCATAAGCCTTGTTCATCTCCTGCTGATCAATCAAATCATAACTTTTTCCGCCATGCGCATTGATGTATTCAATCATCATCTTGGCGTTGTCCGGCGTCGCTGCACCCAACATTTCACCCCAAACGACGATCTGATCTTTGATTTCTGTTCGGTGTGTAAATTCTTTGTCTGACTTATAAAGTTCGTCTTTCCAAACACCAGGGCCACCAACCGTATGCTCATCAATCCAGCCTCCAAAACCATCTCCCTTGTCATAAATCGGTGCTTCAGTATAAGGTAAGAAGGTCACCTGTCCTTCAGGGTTTACGCCCGATTTCAGGGTAATCACCCGGCTTGGATCCTCTTGTTGCATTCTTCGCAATACATGCCAGATGCGAGGATTTGCCAAATCAAAAGTGACCTCATTTTGCAGGTTGTAAGCAACCAAAGACGGATGACTTCTTGCATCACGGATCATCTGAATGATTTTGGCCTCCATGTATTTTTGGGCAAAGGTTTCCGCTTCTCCGTCTTTACCCCAAACATCGATGGCATGTGATGCAGGAATTACGCCCTCCCAGTCCAGTTTATAATCATTTTGCAAAGCCGTACGTCCACCTCCGGGCTCCATCATGCGAAGCAGTCCGAGTGAATCCTGTAAATCAAAAACTTCTTTGCGTCCAATATTTCGGTGGAAATGTAGACAGTTCATCCCCAAATTTTTTGCTGCCATTACTTCCTTTTTCGCCAACTCATGCGATGGGAACAGCCCATTCAATCCCCAGTAGCCCCAAGAAATCGCACTCAGTAAACGAATGCGCTGATGGTTCAGGCTTAAATAAGCATCTTTACCAATTCCTTCGGCATTGAACCAACGGAAACCGAATGTCTGTGTGCGGTATGCGAGTTTGGATTTTTTAGCCTTGAATTGCGCTTTCACCTGATACAGGTTGGGATCTTCAAGGGTCCACATTTTAGCTCCTTCCAATTGACAAGCCTCTTTGATCGTTGTCGTTTGCTGCGGATCTATGGTAATTTTATCACTCTTGAAAGCTTTTACGGCTTTCCCGTCCTGATCAAAAACGGTATATTCTATTGCTCCCTTTATCGCTTTGTCCGTATCATTATGTAAAACAGCATAAACATCTACCTGATCCAAATCGGAAGTATTCAGCACATAAAGGTCCTGCATTTGGATGTTTTTGTCCTGCACTTCGATGCTCATTCCCCGGTCAATTCCTCCAAATCCATGCGAACGGTGGAAAGAATATTTCCCCCACTGCAAGAAGATTGGGTCGATCCAATCCATCTGACCACCAGGGTTGGTGATCCGAATGTCCAATTCATTATTTTGTCCGGCGATAAATGCTTTGCTCAAATCACACTGAAAGGAAGTCTCACTGATGATATTATATCCCACCAACTGATGATTTAAATATACTTCAGCACGCAAACGGGCACCACGGATATTCAGGATCAGTTTTTTGCCTTTGGCACTTTTAGGGATAAATACGGATTTTGACCACCAGGAAACGCCCAGATAACGACCGTCTTTTACCTGCTTGTCTTCGGTCTCAAAACCATAGGCATCCTCGTAGGCTTTGAGCCCATTGGTCCCCCAGAAATGCTGTTCAACGGTTGTTGGCAGACTCACTTCCACTGCTTCCTTTTGTTGATTCAGCGCTGCCCAACCGCAAGTTGGCGCATTTACGGGCAGCTCATCAATGTTGAAAGTGTTGGGTAAAAACAAGTCATCATTTTCCCATGCTGCGGTCTTATCAGGCCACAATCGCCATTGACTGTCCCCGATCTCGATTTGCTCCTGGGCAAAGGTGAGTGAGGTTTGGAAACACAACAACGTCAGTAAAAAAAGTAATTTATTTGCGCTCATATCCATAAAAAATAATTGAATTCAAAATTGATCATCAGCCAACAGATAAAGGCTGAAATTTGATTTAAAAAAGATAAAATGCATTCAACAATTACACCATAGCCGATAGTGTAAAAAGCGTCGACCAAAAAAAGGCATCCTACCCCCGTGATTTAGGGGATAAAATACCTTTAAAAATGTATAAATAGTTGCTCTGTCCTACTTACCGATCGTAAAATCCTTCTGGCAATACCTATTTAATAAATGAGCGTACCTTTGCTTATCCTCTTCAGTGGGCACCCGATAATGCTCCTGCCCCGGCACTGCTTCCAACAGCTGTTCGGCCTTGTTAATGCCCATGGCATGATAGGGCAAAATATCGACCGTTTTGACCGCCGGCAGGGAGTTGGCCAAATCAGAAAGGGCCTTGAAGTCCTGATCCGAATCATTGAAATCTGGAATCGTCGGGCAACGCAAAACGATCGGGCAATCCTGCTGACCAAGCCACTGAAGGTTCGACAAAATCGTTTCGTTGGAAACACCTGTCGCCTCTTTGTGTTTTGACGCATCCAGTGATTTAATATCAAAATGAATCAGGGAAATATAAGGGAGAATCTTCTTGAAATTCCCCAAAGATGACTGCCCACTTGTGTCCAAACAAACTGCAATGCCCAAGGCGTTCAAGCGTTGGCAGGCTTCCAATAAAAATGGAAACTGACTCATGGGTTCACCGCCAGAAAAAGTAACACCACCATCGGAGTTTTTATAATAATCGACATCCTTCAGTAATACCTCCATTACTTCCTCTATCGGCTGATGGTTACCCCAAATTTTGATCACATCCTTGGGGCAGGCCTCAACACAATGGCCATCAAGTTGGCAACTCGACAAATCAAATTCATGCTTCCCCTCGACAATGCTATGCGCCTGTCGCTCGCAGGCCGAAGCACAGGCTCCGCAACTGACGCATTTGTCAAAGGCAATACTGATGCCCTGCCCCATCTTTTGGGATTCGGGATTATGGCACCATTTGCACGATAAGGGGCATCCTTTCAGAAACACGGTGGTTCTGATGCCGGGCCCATTGGTGAGCGAGAAACGCTGAATATCAAAAACGACCGCCTCCATTTTATCAATACAAAGTACGGTGAAGGATCTCCTGCTGAACGTCAGGCGCCAGGTCAATGAACCTTGAACTGAATCCGCCCACACGCACAATCAGGTTCGGGTAATCCTGTGGGCGTTCGATCGCTCCCTGCAAATCTTCCTTACCCAAGACAGAAATCATTGCCTGCGATCCGCCATTTTCGAAATAGGTATTCAACAGTGCTTTGGTCACCAAACGACGCTCATTAAACATCTCCTTGGAGAACTTCATATTTTGTACCGAGCCCGCATGAATATCAATCGCTGGCTTGATCAAGGAATTCAAAACCGCCGTGATGCCGTTTTTATCTTGCCCACTTTGCGGATTATTGGCATTGGCCATATGTTCTCCATCCTTTCTACCATCGGGTGTCGCTCCGGTATGACGCCCCAAGATGGTATTGGCGTGGTTGTTAATATTTACCACCAAATAGGAATCCAGGCCTACTTTTGGTCCTTGCTCACGAACAAAGTTACAGACATGGTTGTGCACATTGATCAGCATTTCATCGGCTTCCTCGATGTCATTTCCATATTTAGGAACATTCAAAAAGGCTTTTTGCGCCGAGGGATTCTGCTCATAGTTCGATGCCATCAACTCCATCACCTGCTTACCCGTGAATTTTTTCTGCTCAAATACCAGTTGTTTGATCGCCAAAAGGCTGTCGGCCGCATTGGTATTGCCATAGGTTTCGATCGTTCCGCCCAAATGACGAAGCCCGCCGGCAAAAATCGGCTTCGCACGACCAATACAATCATCGAACAAAGCGGAGTACATCAAAAATCCTGCTTCCTGCCCGACCACATCATACTCTATTTTCTGCTGCTTCGCCAATGCGGTAACATACCGTTCAACAACCGCCTTGTAGTTTTGCTCAAACTCTTCGAATGTTTCTACTTCGGCCAGCGTTTTGCACTCCACGCCCATGATATTTTTCAGGCGCAAATCATAACCGCCATACAGACAGACTTCCACCGCTTTGGCCAAATTAATCACCCCATTTGGCGTACCGAAACTGCGATGGTTCAATACATATTCACCGCACCCATAAGGCAAATAATGTTCGGCTTCTTCCATCGAAACCCCGAAAGCTTTTGAGACGGCGGGGATGTTCACCTGGTCATTGTACAACATCGGGAACGAACAGCCCTCGCCGATGGCCTCCAGCGCATCCTCATACAAAGTCGGATCTTGCCCTACATCAAATCGTAGCGTCAATTGCGGCAAAACACCTGCCACATTTCTTGAAGCCTGAATCGCCAATTTAGCAAAACGGTCAGCATTTTCCGGGTTACGGCGACCACGTCCGCCAATGATTACCCGCCCATCAAAAATGGTATTGCGGAAGATAATCAGGCGCCAAAGACTTTCAATATAGCTGATCGCTTCCTGCTCCGAGATAACGCCATTGTCCAAATCTGCTGCCAGCAAATCTCCAAGATAGATGTCCATGCGAGAGTAGTTGAAAGCCCCGGACATCATGCTCCAAAGCTGCACCAACTGAATCCCCTCGTAAAAAGACTGTGGTTTTTGGTGGGCAATGCTTCGCAAGGCAGCACTGATCTTTTCCCCCGCAGGGTGATTCAGTCGGTCAATGTGATCGGCATACTTTTCCGCCGTTTCCGACACCACATTCAACATCGAAAGCATTCCCTTCAAAAAGGCAACCTTCTCCGGATCTCCTGCATATTCGTTCATCCGGTCGAGCACCTCATCTTTCAATCCAGAAAGCCCCTTGCTTGTCAGTGCATCATAGTTTTGCTGAGCGCCCCCCATACGGTACAAAGGAAAACCAACACCCGACTCATGAAACCAGTTGTCTGATGGCAACACCTCGGCAACATCCGCAGGGTAAGCCTGACGGGTATTATAGGTAGTGGTTTTGTCTTTCCAGTAAGCCTTTAATTGCGCAATGCGCTTCAGGTCCTCAAAATCAAGGTCATGCTCCTGTTCAAACTCCTCCCACATTTCTTCCATACAATGGTAGCCAAGCCCACCCTCCTGTGGGAAAAATCCTATCGGCAACAGTTTCACCCGTCCCCATATCAGATCCTCAGCCTCAGGGTCCAGAAAAATCGCCGGAAACTGAAGCTTCAAATATTCAATTTCTAACTGGTATCTATCGGTATTGAACAAAGCCTGATGACGTTCGGTCATCGCTTCCATCAGGCTTAATTTTTCCTTTGCATTCTTCATCATCTCTCTAAAAAATTATTTGTATATCAGTGGATTGTTTCCTTTGTTTTCGCCTCTACAATGCCACATTTTATGACCCTCCGCTTTTGGGTGATCATGATTATAAGCTAAATCCAAGCTAAAATAGCGCATGGTGTAACCGCAACGTCTGTACTCCGAGGTATTTGGATTGGCACCATGTATAATTCGACTGTCGTGGAACGAGCATTCGTTTTGTCCTAATTCGAACCAAACGACCTTTTCAAGTTCCTGCTCTGATAGCGGAATTTCTTCTTCAAACACATTCGTTGTATTATCCACTTTTTCATATTCTGAAAAGCCATTCGCGTGTGTCCCGGGAATTACGCCCATACAACCATTGCCCTGAAAGGAACGATCGAGTGCGAGCCATACCGTTACGATACCATCAAAATTATCGAATCGGCCTTCCCAATAAGCAGAATCTTCGTGCCACGGCGTACGGCGTCCCGTTTTTGGTTCTTTACAGATAAAATGACTTGACCACAAGCCAATATTTGGGCCGATCAATTGTTCCACTTTATCAAGGACGGTATCAGACAATAGAAATTCCAACAGGCGCGGGTCGTGAAAATGTGGGGTATCCAACTCATCGGGGCGTTTGTTGCCACGATCAGCCAAATGCTCTTCCATAATTCCGTGTAAGCGGTCAAACTCCTCCGCAGAAAATAATGGGCGATTATGCAATACATAACCGTTGTCCTGATAATTCTTTACTTCTACTGTTGATAGGTTGGTCAGTAATTGTTCCATGAGGTCTATTGGTTTATTTTGTTTGATGATTCAAAATTGAGCATAAAAGCCCTTCAGGTCTCCCACAGAATCGCTATATTTATGATACTATATTGAATTTTTTACTTTTGCGTATATTATGATTTTTGACAAGGTACCTTTCGCAGAACATCAGGCCTATATGATCCGTTATTTTGAGATTCCATATGTCGATTACCCCCTGCATCAGCATGATGCCTACGAACTTACCTTCACACAGAACAGCTACGGAACCCGCCTTATAGGCAATTCTATTGATCCTTTTCATGAAAATGACCTCGCTTTAATTGGCCCAAACCTCCCACATCAGTGGCAAAATGATGAGGTATATATCAATAGTAAACATGAAAAAATATTACTGACTGTTGTTCATTTTACAGAACAAGGCCTTACCCAAATACTGGAACAGCCGGCAGGCCAAAAAATCAAAAAACTATTAGAGGATAGTCAAAAAGGTATCGCTTTTGATAAAATTATTGTTGATCAAATCTTGGTTCTATTGCAAAAAATGAAATCAACTGATACCATGGAGGGCTACCTTGCTTTCCTGCAAATGCTCCACACCCTGGCCGATGCAGATCACTATCGGCAGTTGTCCACCGCTTCCTTCGTTGGTGGCAATGAACGTAACGAACAACGCATAAAATCCGCCTACCGATACATTCACGAAAACTTCAAAAACGACATCTGCCTCAATGATGTCGCCGACCACCTTTGTATGTCGGCCTCCGCTTTTGCACACTTCTTTAAAAAAAATACAGGCTTCACTTTCTCTTCTTTTATTAATGAATCACGCATTGCAGTGGCCTGCGAAATGCTGCAATACGGCCAACAATCCATCAGCAGTATTTGCTATGAAGTAGGATTTCAGAATTTGAGCTATTTCAATCGGGTTTTTAAGAAGATAAAAGGCCTAAGCCCACTGGAGTTCCGTCAGGCTTTTCAAAAAAATTATGCCCCAGCGGCTTTAAGCAATACATAACAGTGCGCAGGCTTAGAGACCATGATTTTCTTGATTATCATGATTTTTATTTTGCTCAATATATTTAATAGGTCTTCTCAAAATAATCTGTGTAAATCCATGTCATCTGTGAACCAATCATGGTTCATAACTAAGTGGTTTAATTTTTTTGCATCTATCGGTATGAGGTTGTTGTATAACCATAAATTGATCTTGTTCCACGAAATTTTATTGGGTCACTGTATGGGCTGACCCAATGTCATTAAATTAAGCGCATTATCCTGTAGAGACGTTATTTTTAACGTCTAATTCTATGGTGATTTTATAGGCTTCCTCTTAGATTTATTCAAATTGTTACGTGATTCGTTAAGAATAACGCCTCTACGAGCATTTCAAATTTAGACCTGTGTCCCTCAAAATCCTTAAATTAATGATATTACTGGCTGACCTGCGCGTCTGCTCGAATCATCATAAATTTTGTGGGGTTTGGATACACACATAGGTACCTCCATACAGCTCACAAAATAATCTCTTGCGATAAAATGAAAATTTCGAGTTTTGAAACGCCTCTACGATAGTGAAACGGAAGGTGTGAATAGGCTAATCAAGACCCATATCACACTTCAGACAAAATAAAGGACCTATTTTACAATTGACAGTAAGATGGCCTAAAATCAAAAATGTAGATTTGTCCTACAAAAAGGCGGAATTATAACCCTTTTTTAATCTGTGGATTTGAACATTGATCAAAAAAGAAAATCTCATGAATCAACTGTTTAATATTGACAACAAGACCGCTGTTATCTCTGGCGGTGCGGGCGTTTTGGGCTTGGAAATTGCCGGCTATTTACTGAAAGAAGGGGTAAAAGTTTTTATCCTGGATTATAACGAAATCCTGCTTACCGAAGCGATCGGCAAGCTCGAAGCTTTCGGTGAAGTACAGGGCTTTGTTTGTAATGTTTTGGAAGAGGCAGACTTGATGAAAACAAAAGATGCCATTTTGGAACAGGTGGGGCAGATAGATATTTTGATCAATGCTGCGGGTGGCAACAGAAAAGGCGCCAACATTTCCCCTGACTCGAACATCTTCAAAATGGATCGTCAGGATTTCAAAATGGTCAATGACCTGAACTTTTTGGGCACGGTTTACCCTACCCTGGTATTTGGCGAAGCGATGGCCAAGAATGGCAAAGGTTCCATCATCAATTTCTCCTCCATGGCCACGGTGCAATCAATCAGCCGCGTGATGGGCTACAGTGCTGCCAAAGCAGCCGTTGATAATTTCACCAAATGGATGGCCCAGGAGTTGGCCTCCAAATTTGGAGATCAGATCCGCGTGAATGCCGTAGCACCGGGATTTTTTGTTACCCACCAAAATCGGGCAATTTTGATCAATGAAGACGGCAGCCTGACCGAGCGATCGGAATTGGTAATGCAAAAAACACCGATGAACCGTTTTGGAAAGCCTGAAGAATTGTGCGGAGCCATTCATTTCCTTTGTGCCGAAGCATCCTCTTTCATCACAGGAACCATCATTCCGATTGACGGAGGTTTCTCGTCCTTCTCCGGCGTATAATCATGAAGCAGTCGAACGTGATTACTTCTGGAGCTTTTTCCTATTATGTGGAAAAAGACTGGGCGGACAAACACCACCCGAGCCTGAATGTCCATCATTGTCACGAGATGGTTTTTAACCGAAAAGGACAGATTATCCTGGTCAATACCGAGCCCAAAAATAACATCGTCATCTTTGAGCCCGACGGACAGATTGCTCGCTCTTTTACTTTTGGAATGAAAACCGCCCACGGGCTGACGATTTCCGAAGAAAATGGGCAAGAGTTCATTTATGTTACTGATGCCGAACAGGGCCACCGGGTCATCAAGGCTGATCTTTCAGGAAATATTGTGCAAGAGTTTGAAGCGCCGATCGGTTGGGGAACCTACCAAAACCTGGAACAATGGAAGCCTACCGAAACCGCCGTTGCGCCCAACGGCGACCTCTACGTTGCCGACGGCTATGGCGAAGGCTATGTGACGCAGTATAATGCTGAAGGTCAAATCCTTCAAGTCTTTGGTGGCAAGGGTGTTTTTGACTCTCCCCACGGCATAGCGGTGGATGATCGCTTTGAAGAACCTCGACTGATCGTCACCTCAAGGGGTGAACAGTCATTTTTCGTTTGTAATATGTTTGGTGAAATCAAGCAAAAAATCCATTTACCTGACTGTTGGATTTGTCGTCCGGTCATCAAGGGAGATCTGCTATATTTTGCGGTCATCGTAACGAAGGATTGGTTTGTTTACGACGGTGGGTTGGTTGTTTTGGACAAAGAAAATCAAGTCATCAGTGCACCGGGCATGAACATGGAAAAAAGCCGTTTAGATAAAGAAAATTTTTATATCGAAAGTGATTATAAGACCTTTCTGAATCCGCACGATGTGGCTGTTGATGATGATGGGAATATCTATGTTCCGCAATGGCTGTCGGGAAAAACCTTCCCTTACAAGCTGCACCGGATAAGCGAATAGACTGCAACCTTATCAATACCATCTGACTGAAGCACTAAAGTATGCTTTAGTCAGATGCTTACGCTATTTCTGACACTATTTTTTAAATCATGAAAATTAAAAAGACTTTTTTAGGAACCGCTATAATATTGGGGTCAAGTTTTTTTTGTGCTTGCAACACCGTAGAACAACAAAGCTCGAATGACTCAAATCTATATTGGCCCGGCAACTTTGAGCAGGCGGTTTATGGCGGGAATTTCAGCCGTGCGCTGAATGTGGTACTGGATGATACCGATAATTTTACTCAAAACGGAAACAAGGCATGGCACCTACTGCCCGGAAAATATCAGCACCTTGAAATCCTGACCACCGATAAGGGCGAATGGACAGTCAGCTTTATGGCAAAATCCATCAAGCCGGTGGACGTACTGATTAAGCCTGTTTTTCAGGATGAAGAGCATAAAAAGCATACTGAGGATCATGCTGTTTCTTTAGTAGGTGACGGACAATGGCACCCTTACCGTGTAACCTTTAAAGTCAGCCACCCTTACCCTGGTCCAAAATCCGGAGAGTTGCTGGTCAGCTGTTATAACGGAAGTGGTGCCGATGCATGGATTGATAATTTGGAACTGAGCCCTGCGCCTTCCAACAAATTGGAGGCATCTTTTACAAAGCCCAACCCATCGATGGTGACGAACTTGATCAAAAACAACGATTTTGAATCGGGTATTTCCCATTGGCAATCTACAACCGAAGGTGCAGTTTTCGATGCTTCCTCACTGCGTAAACTTGACATCGAAGGCAATAAAACCCGAGCGATTGTTTTGTCTCCGCAGGTAACAGAAGGAGCAACAGCGTCTGTCGGACAGGCGATTGATGCTACTTCGCTGGCAGGAAAACGCATTCGTGTATCGGCAGAGGTCAGCTTCCTTACGCTTAATGGCAACGGCTTCTCGTGGCATGGCTTTTTATTGGATGTGCATGAAGGGGACAATAAGAATGGTAAAGTAATTTACGGTGATCCAAGCCCAAACTGGATGCCGATGGGCTTGTCTGCCCCTGTTGGAAAATCGAAAAGATGTTACTCGGAATATTTCGTTCCTGCGGGAACTGAACACCTTTTCATTGAACTAAAAACATTGCCTAAGATGGCAGACAATCTGGTGGCTGTTGATAATGTAACCATTGAAGTGATTTAAAATGATTAATTTATATATTTTATTAAGTTTCCTGGCCTTTTCAAATCATAAAAAAGTGGAAGATAAAGTAATTGAACACGGAAAAATCCGTATAGAAGTGAAAGCAAACGTTGGTGCGAGGTTAAACCAATTATATTTTGATAATATTCCGCTTTTGGTTTCTGATAAAGAACAGGAAGAATATTACGGTTCCACCTGGTGGCCAAGTCCGCAACGTGACTGGCACTGGCCACCGCCAAAATCAATCGATGAGGGTGCCTACCACTACAAACAGTCTGCTACTTCAGCCAAAATGACGAGCAGTCCCCTTAAAACAAGTGACTTGAGGCTCACCAAAGGCATCGAGATCATCAATGACCATAAGGTCCGTTTTACTTATGAAGCTGAGAATATCGGTAAAGAGAACAAAACCTTCGGGCATTGGGAAATCACCCGCTTGGCAAAAGGGGGACGTGTTATTTTCCCTGCCGGAAGTGCTTTTGGCGATGCTGAATTTGCCACTTTCCCGGGTTTATTGTATTTCAAAAAGGATAAAAACACAGAAAAACTCATCAATCCTTCGGTTGATTGTTTTGACATTCCGATCAAAAAAGGCTGTGGTACTATTCCGCATACTGACAAAACAAAGCTTTTGGCGGATGGTCAGGATGGCTGGGCTGCATACCTCAATGATGGGATATTATTGGTCAAGAGTTTTGAAAATACGGAGATTGATCGATTGGCACCAACGCAAGGCGAAGTTGAGCTATTTGTCAACCCTGACTTAGATTTTATCGAACTCGAAGAGCACGGAGCTTACCAAACAGTTGCTCCTGAACAAACCTCTACCTGGACGGTAGATTGGTATATGTATAAGTACCCTTCCAATATGCCTCAGGATGCAGCATCGATTAAAGCATTTGTAGAAAAAAACATCAAGGTAAATAATTTATAAGGATGAAGGTTTCATTGAAGTTTTTATTCATTTTAATTATACTGCCTATGATTGTATTTGCGCAAAACAAGGAAGAAATAACCATACCCCTTTATGATGGTCTCCCCCCAAATTCAATAGCGATGGAGGGGAAAGAAATCGTCAATCACTCTGACGGCATCATGAAAATATCTAATATTCAAACGCCAAGTATCAGCGTGTATTTACCCCCGAAGGAAAAAGCTACGGGCGAAGCGGTGGTGATCTGCCCCGGTGGTGGGTATTGGATATTGGCCTATGATTTGGAGGGAACAGACATTGCGGAATATTATAACACACAGGGCATTGCCGCAATAATTCTCAAATACCGGCTACCGACCAGCCATCCGGCCAAGGTGCGCCATGAATCGTCCCTGATGGATGCTCAGCGGGCCATTCGCCTGACGCGTCAGCATGCGGAAGAATGGCATATTCATTCGGAAAAAATAGGGATCATTGGCTTCTCTGCCGGTGGACATTTGGCGGCGATGGCTTCAGTGAATTATGATCAAGGAAAACCGGATGATAAAGACCAAACGGAACATTATTCCTGCCGACCCGATTTCAGCCTGTTGATTTATCCGGTGATCACCTTCACCGAAGATTTCACCAATGAGGGAACGCGCAAAGCACTATTGGGTACAGAGGAACAGGATCAGAAATTGAGGGAAAAATTCAGCCCCGAGCGATATGTTAACGCCAATACCCCACCGACTTTTTTAATTCATTCAATGGATGATGATGTGGTGGATTATCAGAATAGCGAGCTGTATTTCAATGCTTGTCGAACCGAAGAAGTTATGACCGAGCTTCATTTGTTCCCCATTGGCGGACATGGTTTTGGCTTAGGCAAACAATACCAAGGAGTTGATCAGTGGGCGAAATTGTCCGTTGATTTTATTCGTCGGTTGTCAAAATAAGCGATACAACAAATGTTCAACAGCCTGAAGTGATGCATCAGATAAACGTTATTTTGGCCAGGGAATGCCTACCCTCAGCCACATTTACTTTTTATATTTTAGACAGAAAAATGAACCTTAAAAAAGGGCTTCGCAATATCGCGAGCCCTCTTTAATGCTTCAATCTTGGTCCAAACGACTCGTTGGACTGATCCTCATAAGTGGTCAAGCCTTTACCCAATTTGCGATAATTAAGAAAGGGTTCTTTAAAGGTAAAATTAAAGAGCACCTGTTGCCGCAACCCTTCATTATCATCTTAAATTTTTTCTTAGGTTTTGTTTTTCACTGAAATCGTCCTCAATAGTACATAAGGCGCCCTAACAATTCATCAAGCAAACTCTCGACGATACCATAAAAACCATGCAAAATTTAGGAGCCGCATCACAATCACTAAATAGGCTCAATGAGCCACAAACATCTCCCTATTAAAAATATTCTGTCAAGCCAATATAAAAGGCACTCTCTCCATTCAAGGACATTCCGTAATCCAATGAAATATTGGTTCGCGTCTTTTTATTGAGCATAATCCTTAATCCTGCCCCTGCAGCCACCTGAATTGCATCGAACAATTTCACTTGATCCATCTCTGAAGATACCGTAGTCGCATTGGCAAAGAGCACCCCTCCAAAAAGATCCGGCTTACTGTTCAGCAATGGAAGCCCAAAGCGGTATTCCCCTTCAAAATAGAAAATGTTCTCTCCTCGGAACCTTCCCTGTGGAAATGCCCGTCCTGAACGCCCCATCTGATCCCAGCCAAGGGCAGGAAGCAGCATATAGGGAACATCGCCACTGGTAACAAAATTGGCATAAGACCAGATGGCGATAAGATCCCGTTCTCTGTTTTTTGACACACTGAAATAATCGCGGTACTCAAGCCACAGCGAGGAAGAATTCTTGGTACTTCCCAGCCAGGTTGGGTTATACTTGAAAGAGGCATAAGCGTATCGACCATGATATGGATTGGCGACATTATCGCGGCTGTCATAAATGATATTGGTAGAAAAACCAGACAGGTTATATTCTTCGGGATCAAACCCTTTGTCTATACTATATCGATAGTGATCGGTGTAAATTTCATTATCCAAATCCAATAATTCATCATTGATATTGGAAAGGATATCCAAATGGTAACCCACCCCCACATACAGGTTGGTCTTGACTTTTCTTAATGCCGTCTGATAAAGGCGGATCATGTCAAACTCCATCGGCTGTTCGCCAAGCAAATTTCCCGTTGGTGTCACCACCTTGTCAGACCCCAAACCATAAGTATTCTGAGAAGAGAATAACAAACGGTAATCGCCCATCAAATTCCAGGTATCGTTGGCCGTATATACAATCGGCTTGAAAGTAAACATCAGCTGATTATTCGTTGTGTTGGTAACGGTCAGTAAAGCCGATGAAATACGCGTGCTATTGGGATCGCCCATAAACATACCTCCAGAAGCAGCCACCCCATAAACAAAACCAAATGCAGGATTGGAGGCAATAACAGGGATAGGCGAAAGGTACAATTTACCAACTTTCGGCCCCGAAGTATGCGCTTCAATTTCTTCTTTTTCCTCCTGATGATCAAATGCGTTTACACTGAAACTACATAAAAGTAATAGGATAGTATATATTGAAATCTTATTCATAAGATTGTAAATAAATTTTTGGCATATTGGCGACCGTAATAATCACCTTTATGACCTGTGATAAAAATTGTTCATCATATGAGGTTAAGTTTATCCAATCGGGTAGTCAGCAGTTTATTGCATCCGATTATCGATTGCTGTAAAAGGAAAATAAATAACACATGCTAACAAAGGCAAACGAAAATTCAGTATTATAAAAGAATAGCATAAACCTCACATCGTGGAAATTATGTGAGCCTATACTATTCTCAACAGCAATACAGGTCATTGATTTTAAAAGGTGAAGGTTCCAGGCTTCATCCTTCGTGGAAATGCTTTAAAAGTTCCCATAAATTTCATCACCTCATCCATGGCCTGATAAGCATTTGGAATGCTTTCGTTATAAAAATCGGTGTATCTTCCGGCGGCATCAACATCAGCCGTTTCAAAAGGATCAGCTCGCAAATTGTAGATCAATGGTGCATTGAGCTTGATCCACGGCTTACGCCAAACCTCAAAGCCAATGCCTTCCTGAATCTGAAAATGCGTTTTCCAATCTCCTACACGGATGGCCGTCAGTTCCCCATTATCATTCGAAAATACGAACACATTTCGTGGGCCTTCGGTTGTTTGTCCAGTCATGTAAGGAAGGAAATTAAAGCCATCCAAATGCACTTTGAAATCTTTACCGTTCAGCTGCGTTCCCGCTTTCAGTTGCTCCGTAATTTGGCTATTTCCTGCCGCCGCCAATAGGGTAGGAAACCAGTCGTTATGTGCTATAATTTCATTGGAAACCTGCCCTGCTTTTATCTGTGCGGGCCAGCGTACCAATAGCGGAATACGCATGCCCCCTTCCCAGGTTGTTGCTTTTTCTCCACGGAAAGGGGTTGCCCCTCCATCGGGAAAAGTGCTTTTCATGGCACCATTATCGGTAGAGTATACGACGATCGTATGCTCATCAATACCCAGTTCTTCGAGATAATCAAGCACCCCGCCAATCATGCCATCATGCTCCACCAAGCCATCCTGATAGGTCAGTCCCGTACGCTTCGATTCTTCTTTCAGGTGGGTCCAAACGTGCATACGCGAGGCATTCAACCACACAAAGAAAGGCTCTTCCTCCTCTACCGAAGCTTTCATAAATGCTTTTGAAGCCTCAATAAATTCTTCATCCACGGTTTCCATCCGCTTTTTCGTCAATGGGCCAGTGTCCTTAATGGCACCGTCGGCAGTAGCATGCAACACCCCACGAGGGCCAAATTTCTTTCTGAAGTCCTCTCCTTTCGGATAGGTCGGTGATTCAGGCTCTTCCTCCGCATTGAGGTGGTATAAGTTTCCGAAAAACTCATCGAATCCGTGGTTCGTTGGAAGGTATTCATCGCGGTCCCCAAGATGGTTTTTACCAAACTGTCCTGTGCGGTAACCTTGTTCTTTCAGGGCTTCGGCAATGGTGGGGTCCAGTTCTGAAATTCCCTGAGGGGCTCCAGGCATTCCCACTTTCGACAAGCCAGTTCGCATAGGATGCTGCCCCGTGATAAAAGCCGAGCGGCCAGCGGTACAGCTTTGCTCTCCATAGGTATCTGTGAAACGAATCCCCTCATTCCCAATTCGGTCAATGTTAGGCGTTTGCGCGCCCATCAGCCCATTGTGATAAGCACTTAAATTTAGCCAACCGACATCATCCCCCCATATCACCAGAATATTTGGTCGATCATTTTTTTTGCTCTTCTTTTGTGCAAAAGCTGTTGAAAGCCCCAGTACAGCAACAAGGATTAATAATAAAAAATTCCGCATAAGGATCTGCATTAGAATAATTATAGTATCAGATTAATAATTAATATGATACAAATCTATGCAGTTTATAAGGAGATTTATTGCACTCAAGCGTCCAATACTATTGCGGTTGCGTCAAGTGAATAACGGCCATTACTTCTTGATCAGGCTTGAGGGAGAGACCCCAAAATGATCCTTGAAAATTTTTGAAAAATGACTCACCGAAGAATACCCCATCTTATAACATATCTCTGTAATAGATAACGATTGTTGAGCAATCATTTGTCTCGACTGTTCCATCCGGATATGTTTTCGATAAGTCGTCATATCGACACCATGGTATGCCTTGAATAATCTTTGCAGTTTTCGTATTCCTACAGATAAATCCTCCGCCAAATTTTTTATTGAAATATCCTCAAATGCCATATCCATTAATCGTTGCTCCGCTTCAATGATCAGTTTTAAATCATCCTGATGAATAAAATGACTGTGCTGATCTTTCGCCATTTGATCAAGGTATAGATTTTCAAGCATCAGCATAATCAGTTCCTCACATTTATTGATCACATAACCTTTGGTAAACTGATTATTGATTTTATAGTTATTCATTTGGAAGAGTACCTTTTGAACTTCCATGGAAAACGGATACTTATAACACCATGGTGCTGTGCTATTTAGCAACTCATTTAACGCTAATGGCAGATCGTAATATTGCACTATTTTTTGCATTTTTTCTATGCTGATAAAAAATTGCACGTGCCGGTTTCTACGATAAGCAGGGGCAAAAGTACTGTAACTGAAATACCTGTTGAGAAATAATATATGGTTTTGTATCCCTTCCTGACTTTTATTTTCAATAGATTCAGTGATATCATGAGATTCAAAGCTATATATAATTGAGAAAAACTTTTTATTAATATCTTCCTCAATTTTTCTACTGATCATCAAGTCATCATTTATACAGAAGTCCCCATAATGTAGAATAACCCCTTCGACCAAGGAGCTCAACTGTATACTCCCGGTGCCTAATTGCGATGGTATTTTAAAGGTGCCTTCTAAAATTTCTCCGCCTACCTGATCGGCAAGCTCCTGTAGTAAATTTTCAGTCTTGGTAATTTTTAAATGTAACATCAACGCCTATTTGTACAAAAAATTTACTTTTTATCCATATACGGATTTGCCAATTCCGCAGGGAATACAATGCCTGTACAAAGTAACTATTCTTTATGTCACTTCACAGCTAATTTATGTCGCATTTCCGCAAATTAAAAACAGGTAAAAACAATACCTTCACTAAATCATTAAGCCCCAAATTAATTTCGGGTTTATACAAATTTAGAAAAATCATTCCCATGATAAATCATATTAAAGAACTTCAGAAGAATTTAAATCAGCAGATTTTCGGACAAGCACATTTGGTCGAACGCCTGCTGATTGTATTACTGGCAGATGGTAATCTGTTACTCGAAGGTTTGCCCGGCCTCGCTAAAACCCGCGCGATCAAAAGCCTTGCAGCCCAAGTCAAATGCGGTTTCAGCAGAATTCAATTTACCCCCGATTTATTGCCCTCAGACATTACCGGCACAACGGTTTACCAGCCCGAGGCCAATACCAAATTCGTGTTTGAAAGTGGTCCCATTTTCAGCAACCTAATTTTAGCAGATGAAATTAACCGTGCGCCTGCAAAAGTTCAGTCGGCATTGCTCGAGGCCATGGAAGAACGGCAAGTGACTGCCGGCGGAAAATGTTACCCAATGAAAAAATTATTCATGGTAATGGCCACGCAAAACCCCATTGAGCAGGAGGGCACTTACCCTTTACCTGAAGCACAAATGGACCGTTTCCTGATGAAAGTTGAAGTGGGCTACCCAGATAAAGCAGCGGAGAAAGCCATCCTTGATCTGATGCGTGATGAGGGAACATCGGCCCCAATACCCAAAGAGGCGGCGGTTACGGAAAAAATGATATTTCAGGCGCGTGAGGAAGCCCTTGATGTGGCGGTCAGTGAGGCGATCAAACAATATATTATAGACCTGATTTTTGCAACGCGATATCCAGAGCAGTACGATGAAGCTTTGGCGGAATGGATTGAGGTTGGCGCATCGCCGAGGGGGACCATTGCCCTTGAATGTTGCTCGCGGGTATATGCATGGCTGAACGGCCGCGACTTTGTTTCTCCCGATGATGTACGGGCGGTGGTTCATGATGTGCTGCGCCACCGGATGATTTTGGCCTACCGCACAGAAGCTGCAGGGATCAGCGCCCATCAGGTCATCGATAAAATTATTGAACTCGTTGGTGTGCCCGCTTAAATAATCGATGATGCAAAAACCTATCCCCTCAACTGTGGCCGTCAATATTTCGGATTTACAGGCTCTTTCAGAACACGCGCACAAAATCAATTTAAGCAGCAGGCAACCCCAGAAAAGCCCGCTTTTTGGTCGGCACGCCTCCCTGATTCATGGCCGAGGACTGGACTTTAAACAGGTTCGCCAATATGTTCGTGGCGATGATGTCCGGCATATTGACTGGAAAGTTACTGCCCGAACACAACAGCCTCATTTGAAACAGTTTTCAGAAGAACGGGAGCGACCAGTATTACTGATCCTCAATCAAGGGCACTCCATGTTTTTTGGTTCAACAGCATATATGAAATCCGTGGTTGCTGCACAACTCGCTGCTATTGTTGCCCACCATGTGGTAAAAGCAAAAGACCAGATCGGGGCGATCATCGTTGGGGACGAAAGCTCAGCTTTAATTCGCCCGAAGGGGGGAACAAAAAATTTGATGCAGGTATTACAGCAAATTTCCGAGGCAAATCAGGCGCTGTTGCAACAAAAAAATGAACAGCGCAATGAATATATTTTGGCGCATACCATGGCCAAAATCAAGCGGCTGAAACCCGTGAATCACCTGATCATTTTCATCAGTGATATTATTCATTATATGCCGGAGGTAAAAACTACCCTAATGGCACTATCCCGCCACAATGATCTGGTGGTGTGTAAAGTCAATGACCCCCTGGAATTCAAAATACCACAGGAGCGATGGGTACTCTCAAATAAAGGGTTGCAAATTCCCTTCGACACTGGCAGAAAAAACCTTGCCGCCCGCTATGCTCAAGATACCGAAAGACGCTGCAAACAGTTTGTGGATGAATTGCAAAAGCAAGCAATTCCGGTGCTTAAATTCAACAGCCTGACTTCTGCTGCACAACAGCTGAAGCAGTATTTCGGAACGTAACCCTCTTCAATTATTGACTTCAGCACCTACTGACGACTTGATTCTTCTATTATAAAATCTAAAAGTATCGTCATGGACAATCCGAATTTTTCATCAATAAAATTGCATGAGCCCGAAGCCATTACTTTTGCTTTTCAAGCCGTTGGCTGGAAAATAATGACGGCTATAACACTGGTCGCCCTCGCCTATTTTATTAGCCGAAGGCTATTGCAATATTTCAGGCACCAATACCGACGCGAAGCCATTCGCTCGATTTTACAGTTTAAGGACCACGATATGGAAGCATGGGTCAATCATCTGTCCATCAATATTAAATGCGTTGCCATCACCACCTACGGAAGGCCACAGGTCGCTGCACTAAGTGGAGATGCATGGCTTGAATTTCTATCGAAAAAGTGCCCAAAGACGGATGCTCAACCGTTAAGCCTGCTCCTGCAAAGCACCTATAATATTGGGGTGCTGAAAAATTTAACGGCTGCACAACGAAAGAATTTGCAGTATAGTGTCATCTATTGGATTCAACACCATGCCTGAACATTTTGAGTTGGCCTGTCCGTGGGTATTCCTGCTGCTGCCATTACCCCTGCTGATTATTTTAATGCCCACAGTTCGGCTGCAAAAAAAGTCGCTGAAGGTCCCCTTTTTCGGTTATGCCACCTGCATAAGTGGTGTTCAGGCACAAAAAGGAGTGCCACAAGCTGGCCGTCGATGGTTTCAGCAGGTCATCATTTGGATTTACTGGTTTATGGCCTTAACAGCCCTTGCCCGTCCGCAATTGGTCGGTGAACCTGACCTGATCGTCAAGGAGTCACGGAATTTTCTCATGGTGGCGGACATTTCCCATAGCATGGCTCAAAAAGACTGGGAGATTGAGGGCGAAAAATCCTCCCGATGGGCGGCTGTAAAATCACTGATGGGCAATTTTATCCACCAACGGCAGGGGGACAGGATGGGCGTCATGCTCTTTGGCAGCAATGCCTACACCCTCGCACCTTTTACTTCCGACAACGATGCCTTATTGCAATTGCTGGACGATACCGAAGTCGGCATGGCAGGGCAGCAAACCAATATTGGCCGAGCGATTGGAAAAGGAATTTCCCTTTTTGCCAATGATACCCTGCCCCATAAAGTCATGCTCTTACTCACCGATGGTGCGGACAGCGGAATTGGGATTTCCCCTTTCGATGCCGCATCGCTTGCCAACTCCGACAGCATAACGGTTCATACCATCGGTATTGGTGATCCCGACAAGCCACATGCCGACCTGGATGAGGCAGCCCTTCAGCAAATTGCCAACCTGACGAATGGGCAATATTTCCTGGCAAAAGACACCGAAGAAATGGCGCAAGTTTTCGCCCTTCTTGATGAAATAGCACCTGTTGAATATGAGCAAGAAACTTTTGTCCCTGTTCAGGAACTGTACTTCTTTCCCCTTGCACTACTGCTGGCATGCTCCTTTTTCGCATCCCTCATCATCCACTTGGAACATTACTTCAAACGATCCGACAGCCATGAATAATCTTCAACTTTTAAGCCATCAGCTGCATTTTATCCGGCCGGAAGCCCTTTGGCTTTTGATCCCCGTTTTACTCTTCCCGATGCTTTACCTGATCAAGTCAGAAAAAAATGACCATTGGCTGAAGTATATAGCGCCACACCTACGGATGTACGTGACAGATGCAGGCAATTTAAGGGGGCTTTTTGGTGCCCGAATTCTTTTAATTCTCGGTTGGGTGGTGGCCGTTTTATCGCTAAGTGGGCCAAGTTTTCAGCAGGTAGATAAACCCGGCGCAAAAATTGAAACCACCTGCTTAATACTTTTGCAGGTCAACAATTCCATGCTCAATAACGACCTGGAACCCAACCGGCTGGAGCGAGCCAAATATAAAATCAAAGACCTGTTGCATGCCGATCCAGGGGTAAGGATTGGACTGATTGCCTATGCCGGCAGTGCCCACCTGCTCATGCCCCCCACCATCGATTACCAAACCTTATCCATTCACCTGGAATCCCTGCATCCTTCAATAATGCCCTCAGAAGGGAATAACCTGACAGAAGCAATGCAGCTGGCCACACAGCTGAGCCATAAAAATCAGGCACCTGTTCACTACCTCCTGATGACCGATCACCTTGAGGACGAATTGGTGCTCCACCTGCAAGGTTTCATGAAAAACCGTAAAGATCAACTGACCATCATGCCGATAAGAAGGGCCGACGGACACCTGCAACAGCAGGCCAAAAAACTGCAGGATGCTAAAAATATCCAAGTACAAATACCAACCCTTGACCATAGCGATGTTGAGCAACTGGCCAAAGCACTGAAAGTGCAAAAAACATATCAGCTTGATGATCAGCAACTGGAAGCCACTTGGGTGGAACATGGCTATTATCTCATGTGGGCCATTACTTTTTTTACCTTGCTGTGGTTCCGTAAAGGCTTTACCCCCCTTATGGTGGTCTGTTTTTCCCTCACGGCATGTGATGCTGAACCCCATATGCAAGACCTTCTGTTCAGTCGTGATTATCAGGGGCAACAGGCTTTTGACCAAGGACAATATCATACAGCGGCAGCCTTGTTTGATAAACCACTGCACAAAGGTGTGGCCTATTTTAGGGCGGGTGCCTATAAGGAAGCCATTACCGCTTTTGCCGCAGATTCTTCCGCCTCGGGCTACTACAATATGGGGGTAAGCTACCTGCGGAATCATAATTTTAATGCTGCCTACAACGCATTCTGTCAATCTCATTTGATGGACAGCACTTATGCCGGAAACCGCGGAGCACTCCAAAAAATACAACAATGGTTCATCGCCCAAAATCTTGAACTGTCGCAATTGTCGGACACTACTGAAGTTCCTCTTTTTGAAAAGATGAAGCAGAATAATAACGCAGAGGAGGATTTGAGCGGAGGGGGGCAGGAAGCCACCGATGCCCAAATGCAGGAGGAGCGACTCGCAGAGGAGGCGGAATCAGAGGTGCACGCTGCTGAGGAAAATGATGAGTTTTTGGAAGATTCCACGCAGGAGGAGCACATCGATGCCCGAATGATTATGATTCGAGATGTGCAGGAAGATCCTCGCCAATTTTTAAAACGCAAATTTGAATATCAACTGAAAAGAGCACATGCGACAAGCCATTAATTTAGGAATATTTCTGCTGATAGGGCTATGCTCCCCCATTAAGGGGCAGGCTCAACATGTATACAGTCAGGTAAACATCAGGCCAAATCATGTATATACTGGACAACCCTGCCGTTACACCGTAAAAATTTTTACAGACACCTGGTTTACTGATGGCGCCAAATTTGAACCCCTTACCTTAAGCAATGCCTTTGTGGTACCTGCACAAAATCAGGTAGGCAGTGAGCGCCGAAATGGGAAAACCTACAGCTACGTCGCCTATCATTACTGGATCTATCCTTTCTCCGCAGGAACCTTACAGATTCCCCCACAAAAAGTGGTGGTTTTCAGTCCTGCGCCTGGCCAATTCAAAGGGGAGCCGATCAGACAAAGAGTCGCCGGCACTGCTTTGACGGTGATGAATAACCCGCCGAATGTCAGCAGTGATCAGTGGCTTGTCGCGCAAAATATCAGCAGGAAAGAGACGTGGTCCCGCCCTGTAAAGCACCTCAAGGTAGGGGAAGTCATTGAGCGCAAGGTGAATGTAAAGGCCATGGGAACAATGGCTGCATTTCTGCCCGCCCTGCTTTGGGAAACCACCGACGGTATCAGCACCTACCCGCAAAGCCCCAAGCGGACGACACAGACCCCCGACCGCAGCGAGGCCATTTATGCACAACAAGAACAAACGGTTGCTTATCTTTTTGAAAAGGAAGGAGCCCATGAGCTGCCTGCTGTGCCCCTTGGCTATTGGAGTGTAAAACAACACCGCTGGATCGACCAATCTTTGCCGGCAATTAAAGTGATGGTTTTGCCCAATGATGATCCTGCACTGTTGGCTACACAAAAAAAATCGCTGGAAGAAAATTGGGCTGCTGCGGAATCACCACCGCCAACTCCTGCACTTTCTGACGGCTGGGAAAAGCTGAATCGCTGGCTGCTGATCGGTTTCCTGATAGCTGCCGTGATCGGGGGGGGAATCTTCAGAAACATTTTGAGGTGGGCGATTAAAACTTTCAAAACGAACTGGCAAGTGTACCAAGCATCAGAATATTACGCCTTTAAAAAAACCTGTCTGGCCGCTGGAGATAACACCCGATTTTATGCCTGTTTGTATCGATGGATAAAATTTATTTCAGCAGCAAATAATCTTGAAAAAATGGTACAAGAAAGTCAGTCGAAGGGTCTTACATTGGTGTTCGAGGAATATCAAAAGGAAATTTTAGGACTTGATTTCAGTCCTAAACGAAGGGTATATTTTCTGAAGAAACTGCGGAAAACAATTAAGGGACAAAAGGGTCTGCAAAACCGATCATTAAATCCTTGATGGCGCTCTCCGCTGAAAGGAGTTTAGCCGATTATAACTCGAATATCGAAAAAGTGATGAACTTCAAATGGATGCAAAACCATAACTGGGCTACCTCCTTCCCTCGCAAGCACTGGATTTCAAAAGCAAATTGCCACGAGACGGAGTCTCGCGACAGGTGACACTATTGGGTCAGTGGCTGATAAAACCTCTTCACCTATGGTGTTCCTAAAGGTTTAGATGTGAATTTTGGCCAGTTAAAATATTACGCAAGTTGTCACGAGACGGAGTCTCGCGACAGGTGAAAAAATGGTACAAGAAAGTCAGTCGAAGGGTCTTACATTGGTGTTCGAGGAATATCAAAAGGAAATTTTAGGACCTGATTTCAGCCCTAAACGAAGGGTATATTTTCTGAAGAAACTGCGGAAAACAATTAAGGGACAAAAGGGTCTGCAAAACCGATCATTAAATCCTTGATGGCGCTCAACTGCTGAAAGGATTTGAACCGATTATATCTCGAATATCGAAAAAGTGATGAACTTCAAATGGATGCAAAACCATAACTGGGCTACCTCCTTCCCTCGCAAGCGCTGAATTTCAAAAGCAAATTGCCACGAGACGGAGTCTCGCGACAGGTGACACTTTTGGGTCAGTGGCTGATAAAGCCTCTTCACCTATGGTGTCCCTAAAGGTTTAGATGTGAATTTTGGCCAGTTAAAATATTACGCAAATTGCCACGAGACAGAGTCTCGCGGCAGATTACACTATTGGGTCAGTGGCTGATCAATCATTTTTGAGCGCCTTCAATTCGAGCTTTGAACCTCGTTATACCTCGATGCTGTTGAATGATTTATTGTAAGCCTCCCCAAATAGTTTCGCATAATTTTTTGAAAACCGATCGAATTCATTACGAGCCTGCACCAGTTTATTCAGGTGCATCAATGCCCGAACTTTCAGGTCCAGGGCCTGCTCTTCAAGGTTGTCGAATTTAAAAATCATATCACTGATTTCACAAACCCACACGGGGTTATTGCACTCTTCTGCAAAGGAAATCAACTGCTCAATAATATGCGAACGAATATGTGCCATATGATCTTCGAGCCACTCACTACGAATGGACCCGACCACTTCGCCCTGACTCACCACCTGATACAATTGCTGGAATAATTCAATTTTATCTTTCGGTGATTCACACTGTTTCAGCTGAGATTTCAATGTGGTAAACACTTCAAAATCACAATAGGCGCCATCGGTAAAACTGATCTTCCATTCATTGCTTTTGTAAATCACTTCTATGCCGTCGCAGGCTTCAAGAATCAACCGCAAACGGCGAATGCTGATAGAGCGATTGTTCTTCGACTTGTTTTTTGGTGCCATGGGCCACATGACCTCGGCGAGTTCCTGTGAATTAATATATCGCCCATGGGCATAGGGAAAGAATAGGATGGTCAAGAACAACTGTCTTAACTTTTCGGTCATCTGCGCACTGATCTCCTCTCCTTCGCGGCTGAACACCTTCATCCCTCCGAAAAGATAGATGGCATTTTTTTGGGGCCGATCAATGGCCGGCATTTTAAATGCCTCATATTCCTCTGGCATCTTCACCAAAAAAGGTGAACTGACTTTCTTTACCGGCTGCTCACTGGTTTGTGATTTTTTACGATAAACCCCAAAGGATACGCCCGTTACCAGAAAAATGACGGCTCCAAGAAGGGTCAGTGGTTTGGTGGGTACCGTTTTTGATGTGGCCAAAAATCCACCCGGACTCAGCTTTTTCAAGTCCGCAAGACCTATCGGATCGCCATGCAACTGATAAACTTCAATCTCCGCCGTATTATCATTGTAATCGCTATGGACAATCACGGCATAAAATTTATGACTCTGCGGCTGGTAAAACAGCTCAATATCACTTTCAGTATCTTTGAATTTCGTTTTTATGGCATCACTGACGATCTTCACTGCTCCGGTGGCGATGTCAATATTGGCCAGCTGAATATTGACCTCATAGGCATTGGCCTCAAAAACCAGTGTATAGAACGAGGCACTGTCGGCGGCAATCACCAAATTACCGGAATTCAACAGGTCCGCTTTTAACTCAGGAAGATCCCACAGTTTTTCTACCGACTGCGTTTGCAGGTTCACTTTATATAAATCGTGAAATACATTGGTGCCCATCGCCTGATCTCCGGAATGGTTCCCCATACCGCCATAAATCAGGTACTCATTATTCTTCAAAAATCCTGCGGAAGCAAAATATCTTGGACTGATCTTATCACCTGAAAACTGGACCGTATCAACGCCAGAAGCATTAAACCTTCGGAAGCTGTTGTTATACTGATACCAGCCATAGCCACCAAAACTAATCAGCTCCTGTCGGTCTGTATCCTCCATCAGGGTGGTATGCCAAAAGTCAATCTTCTCTTTGGCATTCATTTGTTTGGCACTGAACCACGGACTCGGCTTGGACAGTTTAGAGCCCCGAATATCGACCATATACTGCGCCTCACCAATATTGGATTTCAGCCCCGCCAAAAATACCGGCGCATTATTTTTGGGATTGTCCGTTTGTTTAATGATCGCTTTGCCGTCGAGGTCAAGCACCTGATAATTCGATCCGCCGACTATGTTGAGTAAATTTTGTTTTTGCTGATAAATTAGGGCAGGGTGAAAATTGGTTTCCGTACTAATAACCGGCCGCCAGTGGTGGTGATTTTGCGCCGACCAGTTGGGGTTAAGAGCCTGTCCATGTCGATGATGATTTTCCTCATAAGCGATTTCCCCTTCGGCTTGTTGCAGGGGCCACAGGTATTCCAATGTATTTGATTTGTAACCGATGTTTCGTACCGAAAAAGAAGGAATATCTTTTGTTGCATAGCCTTTGTAATTGCACATACCAAAGAACATTTTAATTTCATCGGCATCAACAGCCCCCAAATCCTGTTCAAATTCTTCCCCAAAACAATGCGCCGTCAATAATCCTGAATCTTTACTGATTACAATTGAAAAATCTGTCCATTGGTTTTCAAGCAAGTACTGTGAAGGGATGGGTATGATGATGTTCCCGGCGGATTTGTCGGTGACCAGTTTCAGGTAAGGCTGACTTGATGCCCCGCCTGGTCGATAAAAAATATCGAGGGTATGGCCATTTTCACTGACAATCCTGAGGATGTTACCAAAAGTCGTACAATCGTGAATATCAATCTCAAAATTAAGCTGAAAATCCTCTTTGAAAGGAAGGAACCCTTCCTGCGGCAATGTCAGCGTCGCGGTATTTTCCAGCGCTTTTTCTGAACTCATAAAATCAAGTCCGCCTACATTTCCTTGCCCGAAAGCCCGGAAGGAAAGAAAAATTACAGCAATAACTAAGGGTACAAATCGACTGCTCATAGTACTATATTTGATTAAACACTATTGAGAGTCATTGGTAGGTTACTTCTAAAATTACAATCCAATTACCTTACCAAAAATTACACTCTTCGGGATAAAAATCAAATTAAATCGTTTTGGGATATTTATGACTATTTTATGATAGTTTAAATTTAAGCCAAAAAAAGGGCTTGATATAAAATCAAACCCTTCCAAACGGTTATACAAAAATCTTAGAAGTTCTTTTTCGCCCACCAAAGGTCATTGAGGAAAGTATCTTCACCATTGGAAAGCATATCCACGGCCTTGGCCCACGAGGCACCATTTGTTCCCTGCTCAATATCTGGATATTTCAATCGGCCAGGAATTCGACCGTTGGTAATTCCCTGTGGGTGACTCACCTGATTGTTCGTTACAAAACTTGGCAACTGTGTTCTTCTCCATTCGGCATAAGCCTCATATCCGTTGAACAGCAACGCCAGCCATTTTTGTGTATGAATCTCATCCAGGTCGCTCTCCAATTCTAAAGGACTGCGATTATTTCCGCCCAGTACTGGCAAACTGTTGACATAATTCTGAATCTCATCACGAGGAACCAACGCACCGCTGGTACTGTACAAATCAAGCATCTCCATGGCCGCTACAATACCATTCTGATAATGCCCATTGGCATCCTGCGCCAACTCGGGGAACCTTACGGCAATTTCAGCCAGCAAAAATTCCGTTTCAGCATAAGACATAAAAATGGTTGGCGCCTCACGGGTGGTCATATAAGTACGGTTGGGCTGTGGGAAACCGAGGTGACCAATGCCCGAAGTGAAGAGCTCATCAAAGCCTTTTTCTTCCGCCAATGCCTGAGCCTGTACAGGCTCCAGACCATTCGGCAAACCATCGTAACTTGTTGGTGCGGAACCATCAAAAGGATAGTAGGTTTCAAAATACTGCCCGTTATCAAAACCAGCATTGTAAACCCCGGTCATGTATTCAAGTCGAGGGTCAATTTGTGCCGTATTGAAATGCTTGAGCACATTCATGAAGCTTTCAGAGAAACGGAAATCATGCCCTGAAGCACCACTGTTTTCCAAAAACACCTGCGATACCCCATTGTTCCCCAGGCCGTAAGGGTCATTGCCAAACTCATGCTCGATATAGGCAATATCCATATTACTTTCCATCACTCCGCGCTCAATAGCCTTCTGCATGAATGCCTTAGCCTCTGATTCAGCCACACCGGAAATTCGCATTCCAAGGCGTAAAATCATGCTGTTGGCAAACTTTGCCCACTTCTGCGCATCTCCCTGAAACATGATATCGGCATTGCCAAAGACGTTACTTCCGCCCGCTGCTTCAAGGGTGATCGCTGCTTCGTCGAGCATTTCCAGCATCCCCATCACTTCGCCATCCCCAAGATAGATGGTCTGTTCTGAATCGTATCTCGGGTTAATGATTCCCTCAGTATAGCCACGACCCGCCTCAGAAAATGGCACCGGACCATAAAGGTCGGTAAGCCTATGGTAAACAAACACTTTCCAAATATTCACCAAAGCCATTTCTTCCTCAATCTCACGGCCTTCTTCTTCGGCCAATTTTTGGAGATTGAAATCCAGCTGCTCAATATTTTTCACCGGATGCCCATAATTTCGCTCCCACTGGGCATTATTATAAGCCATGTTCAGCGTATAGTAATCACCAGACCAGCCCATGGTGGTGCCCGCAAAATGCTGGATCATGCAGGAGGAATAAATCAAATTCCCCCGCCAGTTTTCGTAACGGTCACCGGCAGTTTTGGCGATGGTCCAGCCAAACTGCTGAGCCGGATCCACCTTTGTTGGGCGGTTGGGGTCCGTATTTAAATCTTCAAAGTGGGAAGTACATGAGGCCAGTCCCATTCCTGCGGCTAATAAAATAGCCATTGTTTTATTGATAAATTTCATGATTTTCGCTTTTGATTGAGAAAAATTACAGACGGAAATTCAGGTTGAAACCGTAGGAGCGAATAGATGGCGCACCTCCCATTTCGTAACCCAGGCCGCTGTTGTCGGCATTGAGTAACTGTGTTGGGTCGATATTCGGCGCCGCACGCCAGATGAAGAATGGGTTCCCCATCACGAAGGACAATCGTACCGATTCGAAAGGTGTTTTGCCCAACATTTCATTATCGAAGGTGTAACCGAAAGACAGCTCTCGCATACGTACATAGGAAGCGTCATATACAAACTCCGAGTGAATATTGGATCCAATCTGCTTGTAATAATCCTCTGGATCTACCATCGTTTCTCTCAGCTGATCGCCAGCATTGTAATACTCCTCACGACCTTCCAGCGTGTTGCTGTGGGTACCTGCTGAGTACATCATGGCATTGGTTGAAGAGTACAACGAGCCACCATATTTCATATCAATCAAGAATCCGAAATTCCAGTTTTTGTACTTGAAGTTATTGCTCAAACCGGCAGTCCAGTCAGGAATTACGTGCCCCAGTACGCTGCTTGAAGTCGCCTGCATCGGCAATCCATCTTCATTGTGCATGATGGCGCCGTTGTCATCTCTGGCATAATCATAGCCAACAATGGCACCATATTTTTCACCCGGACGGGCCTGCACCTGAAGGTTACCAAAATCACCGATAATCAACTGGTCAATGCCTTCAGAAAGTTCTTCCACTACATTGACGTTCTTATTGAAGTTCATGCCAATATCCCATGAGAAGTCTGAAGTTTGAATTGGTGTCGCATAAACACTCAGCTCAATACCGTGGTTTCTTACCGAACCGGCGTTGGTCCACATGCGCTCATAACCCGTTGTATTGGAGATCTGAACCGGCATTAACTGATCGACCGTCAGCTGATTATAGTAAGCCACATCAAAGCCCAGTCTGTTGTCAAGGAATTTCATGTCAACCCCAAATTCATAAGAGTAAGTAGACTCTGATTTCAGGTTGGCATTCGGCATATCGGCACCTTCAATACCGCCAAGAGGTGGTCTTCCGAAGCTTGGGAAGCCCTGCCCCATCATGTTATATTGCAATTGCAACTGATATGGGTCGGTATCATTACCTACCTTTGCCCAAGAACCTCTCACCTTACCAAAACTTACCCAGCTTGGCATATCAAAAGCTTCGGAAAATACAAAACTACTACTTAGCGAAGGATAGAAATAAGAGTTGTTGTGTGCTGGCAAAGTAGACGACCAGTCATTTCTTCCGGTGATGGTCATGAACAACATGTTTTTATAACCAATATCTGTAGAGGCAAATAACGATTGCGTCTCTTTATAGTACATCTGCTGACGCGTTTCTACTGATTGCGCGTTGGTCCAGTGGTAAAAATCTGGTGAGTTGAACTGCACCGCTTTGATACCATCTACCCTTGAGCTGTTCTGGCGAAGGTTTCCACCGAAAGTTCCGGAAATATTCCAGTCAGGATTGATATCGTAATTATAAACAAACATCAAGTCGTGGTTCAACTCTGCCACCTGTGAGGTTTCCTCTTCAAGTTCCCCAATGGCAGCCCATGGCGTACCAATTGGCATTAAATCACGGCGCTGCAAAACAAAACCATCACCACCACTTCTTGCCGTAACCGTCAACCAGTCTGTAAGGTCATAGCTCAAACTTACATAACCCAAAAGGCGATTTCGGGAATCACTGTTTTCAAGATTTTCTGTAATCCAGAAAGGGTTTGCTGAATAGATATCGTTGTTAAAAAATCCGTTGGAAGCATTTTGACGCAACAAATCAAGCGGCATCGAAGCGGGAATTCTACCGAGGGTTTTTCTGGCATTACCACCATCCTGCGATCCCTTCATCCTGTTTTGTCCCTGCTGATTCATATAAGTCAGCTTACTGTCCACTCTAAATTTATCGGTCAGGTTGGCCGAAGTCCGCAAATTAATCGAGTTCCGCTTGATCATTTCTGAAGGATTAACTCCCTGAATTCTTTCATCGGAAATGGACAAACGCGTTTGAATCGTTTCGTTTCCTGCGGATAAAGCCACACTATTGCTGAGGGTATAACCCATTTGATAAAAATCCATCGGATCGTAAGCATCCGTCATGCTGTAAGTGGAGCCATCGTAATGCGTTGCCTGCTGTCCGTTCATTTTTGGACCCCAAGAGGATAATCCCGTTGAGCGGGCATCGGCGGCATTGCCCGGTGCTACACCACGCGTACCCTGTCCGTAAAGCGACTGGCGGGAATCGTAGCTGCCATAAGCCTGGTTCACCGTATTGTTGGCGTTGAACTCTACCCCAATTCCTTTTTGTGATGATCCACCTTTTGTGGTGATCAAAATCACACCGTTTTGGCCACGAGAACCATAAAGCGCCGTAGCGGCTGGTCCTTTCAATACGTTCATCGACTCGATATCATCCTGGTTCAAACCGGAGATTCCATCCCCCATATCAACACCACCCCATCGGTCAGCGCCTCCCTGAATAGAGTTGTCCATCGGTACACCATCAATCACATACAATGGTTGGTTGTTTCCGGAAATCGAGGTGTTACCCCGAATCGTTACCCTTGTAGCCTGCCCGGGAGCGTTACCCGAAACTTCAAGCCCGGCCACTCGACCAGAAAGGGCTGTGGCTGCGGAACCGCTTCGCTGGTTGGTCAGGTCGGATCCCTTCACCTCAGAAACCGCATAGGCCAGTGCTTTTTTCTCTTTCTTCAGTCCGAAGGCCGTAACAACAACATCGTCGAGCTGCACAAGGTCAGCGCCAAGTTTCACCTCAATATGACTTTGATTACCGACCAAAACCTCTTTGGGCTTATACCCTATAAAGGAAAAAATCAGTGTTTGTCCTGCTTCAGCATTCAGCTGAAAACTTCCGGTAAAATCAGATACCGTACCTGCGTCAGTCCCTTTGATCACCACATTCACGCCTGGTAATTCGCTGCCATCTTCGGCATCAAGAATCACCCCTGTGATCGTGCTTTGCGCAAAGGCATTCGTAAAACAGCACGTCATGGTGAACAATAAAAATAACCGTTTAAAATTCTTCATCAATAACTATGATTTATGTTTGAAAAATATGCTATACCCAAATGGGTTGGTGGAAGGAAAAATGCAAACAAAAAGAATTCTGTTGACAGAAGTGATAATTGTAGTTTTGATGATTCAAACCTACATTTTATTCAATTATCGCACAAATTAGGGTGTCATTTTTACGATATTTATAAATGTAACCCACTTTAGGACGAAAATGTAATTCAATTCCGACAACGGGTTAATTGACACAATCGGCTTACATGCTATATTTTCAATGGGGTAACAGAAATATTGAGCGATCCTTAAAAAGAATTCCTGCCCCAAGTCGGAAATTTGAATTACTGATCAAAAAATACCCTTTAAACTTTACCGATTGATCTGCTACTTTCCCTTTTTGCGCTTCAATTCAGGAAAAAGCACCCTTCATTTTTCGTTTAACACACAACAAAATGTGTAAAAATGAATATAATATTACAGACCGAATGATTGATACATGAAATTGTGGATAAAAATCAAAAAAATACTGGGCTTAGGCGCTGACGTTGAACTCAAACATCGAATTTTACACCTTGCAGCCACAGGGATGATATGCAGTGGTTTGAGTGGCATTATTCTGATCGGCCAAAAATTACCTATCGTGTATAAGATCGCGCTCCCCAATATGATCTTCCTCTGCGCACTCACTTTACTGCTTGACCTTCGGTATAAAAAATATGAACAAGCCCTGATGGTATTTTTCATTAATGAGTTTACCATTGTACTGGCGGATTATTTGGCGCTGGGCGGAATTACCGGTGCAGCCCCCGTATTGTTAATCCTCTGCCATATCTTCAATTATAATATCCTCGACCGGAAGCACTACACCAAATATTTCATCATTTCCAATATTATCGTGTTTCTGGCCATTGTGTACAATTTTATCAATCCGGAAATTTCTGCCACATTGCCCCTCGACCTTGCGGTACGCTCAGTGCCATTTATTTCTGTCAATCTGATGGCCTCGGTTTGTATGCTGCTATTTAAAAAGCAAGAACATGAACAGAAAGAAAAGATTAGTGCCATTAATAAGAGTCAGCAACAGCTGATCAAGGCGATAGAAAAGGATTTTTTCCTGGTCAAATACAACGAGCGATTCAAGATTAACTATAAGAGTGATTCCATCAAGACGATCCTCAATATGCTGCCCAAGGAAGAGCAAGAGGCAATTCTGTATGAACTTCCTGCCCGCAACAAAGAAAATCACTCTTTTGAGAAGCGTATTTTTATTAATCAGCAACAGGTCTATCTTCGCATTAATCAGCATAAAAATTACAATACCCTTGACGGGGAATTTTATCAGATTATTGTTCAGGACATCACCCATCAGAAGGCACATGAAAAACAGCTTACCACGGCACTGAATAAGGAGCTGGAATTAAATAAATCCAAAAGTGAGTTTATCTCCATGGTGTCGCATCAATTCAGAACACCGCTGACGACCATTCACAGTGCCAACCAAATTATTGAGCAATATATTTCAGTGCTGAAAGAAAGTGAGCAAGGGCCAATTCTGGAGAAAAAATTTGGGCAAATTTATGAATCCATAGAGTCGATCACGGGCATGATGGAACGCTTGCTGGATTATGGAAAGATGGAAGCCGATGAATTATATCCTTTTTTCAAACCGACCTCTTTAGTTGAGCTGATTGAAAAACAAATTGAGAGGTATCAGGCGCTGAATCCGGATCGGGAATTTCAGATAAAGATAAAAGGGGAAGCGCGCCCCGTAAAGGTGGATCCGTATTTTATCGAACACATTCTGATGAACTTGATCAGCAATGCCATAAAATATTCCGAGGCGAAGATTGAGCTTAGCCTCTCATTTT
This sequence comes from Persicobacter psychrovividus, assembly GCF_036492425.1. NCBI lineage: Bacteria > Pseudomonadati > Bacteroidota > Cytophagia > Cytophagales > Persicobacteraceae > Persicobacter > Persicobacter psychrovividus. The sequence goes on along the minus strand of NZ_AP025296.1, from coordinate 177,594 downwards.
TAGATCAGGAATTCCTTATTAAGGTAAAAGACCATGGTATGGGAATTGCGCAGGAGGAGATCAATAAACTTTTTGAACCTTTTTACCGCTCCAAACAATCGGAGAATATTAAAGGGACAGGAATTGGGCTGTCGTTTGTGAAAAAATTCGTCGAGCTTCACCAGGGCACCATTGAAGTTCAAAGTACCCTTAATCAGGGCGCCTCTTTCATTATTTACATCCCTTACGAGAGCCAATATATTGATGCTTCCATTGAAAAGGAATAAGGTTTGAAAAGGCTCCTGTTTCCCCAAAGAGCCAAAGGGGTAATTGTAATATGCTGTCGAATAAGTGATATTATGCACCTTCAGTTCAGGAAGGACCTTTACATAAAACCAATGCCACCACAGATTTTTTATTTCCTAAAGTCGGATGTCGAAAATCCAAAGACCATTTACTATTCTTTTTGATGAAGGCGCTGAGAAAAGTGTGCTTTATTTGCGGCTTGTAGCACTACGTTCCTGAGCATTGATAAACCTTTTTGAACTGACAATTTCAGTCATCTCTTCGGTGTACTCTTTAAGTCGCTCTAATTCAACCTTTACATATTTGATGATCGGCAAAAAATCCTCTCGGTCAATAATATCGCCATCAAGGATTGTTAGCAATCCATCAATATTACAAACAGGTTGCCGCAATTTATGGGAAATAACAAATAATATTTCATCGAGGCTCTCCAGATCTTTTAGTTGCTCCAAATCAAGCCGTTTCTGGTCTTCCAGATTTACTGACATGATCGCCACCCCCGAAGGTACTGGACTGATGAACAGCTCAAACCAGGAAGTTGTCCCGTTATTAAATTTAAATTCCGTGGTAATCTGTTCAAATGTTCGATTAGCCATAGCCTGTTCTATCTTTTCAAATAATGGCAGATTTTCAATACCTGGGTATTTTTCAAACAATGAATAGCCCAAAAGCTGCTCTTTACTTTCAAATTGGCTTTGAATTAAAGCTGATTTATTCACAAACAAGAATTTATAATCAAAATCAATAATCTGATAACCTTCGGCAAGGTGGTCTAAAAGATTATAGTGAATACCGATAAAGGGGAAGTTCTGTGGCATAAAAAGTAGTTAACATATAAGTGCCTTTAAGTTTAAGTAAAAAATTTAATTTTCTCAATCATATTTATAAAAATACACACTAAAATATCACGCTATCCTTTAGCATAAAATACACTAAACACTCAGGTAATCTGTGGGTAAAAAAACAAAAAACATCTATTTCAGCTATAAACACACAAAAATAGTCCTATAATTTATTTATCATCAATATGATAGTAAATCACCCCCAGTTCTACTGATGTCCCCAAATCTGTAAATTTTTTTAACCGAAAAAGATACTGTTTGATATTGAACAGTATTTTTCTTGTTTAAATATTATATAAAAAATGAACTCGTCATTAAATAATAACACAAAAAAAAGGAAACTGATTTCGCAACATTAAGTTTACAGATGTGAAACTATATATATTAATGAGATTAAAATTTTTTTCTATATTTTCTGCTGCACAGACAAAAAAAGGTGACCCTGTATTGGATCACCTTTTCTACTTTATTTCAATGGTTTAACATGTATGGCATAACCGCCACCAGCACCACAATGTATTTTCAGGCTTGATTTCGCTGTGATGATCTTCTTATAAATTTGATAGGCCATCGGGTTTGATTCAAAGTCAGATTTCCGCGTATCAGCATAAATCTCCGCCACATATTTCTTTCCTTTAGGCAGAAAATCAAAATTAATTTTTGAAGTTCGTGGATTTTCATCATTTGTAGAACCGATAAACCAGTCGGCACGCCCTTTGGCAGCTCTTGCAATGGTAATAAAATCTCCTGGTTCCGCTTCCAGTACCTTGGTATCCTGCCAGTCTACTGCTACCTCCTTGATAAACTGAAAAGCATCAGCATATTTCTGATAGGTTTCCGGCAGATCAGCGGCCATTTGCAGCGGGCTGTACATGGTTACATACAAAGCCAGTTGGCGCGCGAGTGTGCTGTGAATGCGGCCGGGGTTATTTTTATTGTAGGCCGACAAATAGTTTTCAAATATGCCGGGCGTGAAATCCATCGGCCCACCAATCAAACGGGTAAAAGGAAGGATGGTAGTATGATCGACACTCAAACCTCCAAATGCTTCAAATTCGGTACCTCTGGCCGACTCATTACCGATAAGGTTGGGATACGTTCGGCACAGACCTGTAGGCCGAACCGCCTCATGTGCATTTACCATAATCTTATAATCCGCCGCTTTTTTGACCGCATATAGATAATGGTTGATCATTCGCTGCCCATAGTGTGTTTCGCCGGGAATGGTGATTTTACCAACGTATCCGCTTTTTACGGCATCGTAGCCATGTGCTTTCATAAGCTGATAGGCTTGATCCATATGATACTCATAATTCAGAATTGAGCCCGCCGTTTCATGGTGCATAATCAATTTCACGCCCTGTGCTTTAGCGTAGGCCTCAATTTTTGGGAGGTCGAAGTCAGGATATGGCGTCAGGAAATCGAAAGGATGATCCGTAGTGCCACCATACCAGTTTTCCCAGCCGATATTCCAGCCTTCCACCAAAACGGCATCGAAACCATTTTTAGCGGCAAAATCGATGTATTTACAAACGTTGGCGGTGTTGGCACCGTGCTTCCCATTGGGTTTCACATAGCGATAGTCGGTATAACCGATTTTCACATTGGAGGAATCTGAATAGGCCCAGGAGCTTTTCCCGGTGATCATTTCCCACCATACACCAACATATTTCATCGGCTTAATCCAGGAGGTATCCTTAATTTTGCAGGGCTCATTGAGGTTGAGCGTAATATTGGAGGTCAGGATATCACCAGCTTTCTTACTGACAATGATCGTCCGCCAAGGAATTACACAAGGCGCCTGTAAGTTGGCCTTGTAGCCCTCGGCATTGTCGGCAAGGACCACATGAAAATCCCTGTTGGAGGCGTCTAATCGCAGTTGCATTGCGGGATAGTCCACCAGGGCCGCTTCGTGGATGTTGATGTATTCTCCTGCGGCACTTTTCATCATCAGGGCCGTTTGCACCGTGGCAGGGTCTTTTGGCGGACGCTCCATCGTAGGGATCACCTTGTTTTGCATCAGCCCCCGAATCTCACTCAATTTGGACGTATTATAATTGTACTCCTGAGAATCCGTATCACCGGGTATCCAAAAAGTTTTATGGTCGCCATTCATCACAAACTCGGTCAGCTCCTTTTTCACTGTGAACGACCGCAAATTGGATTGAATAGGTAACTCATAACGAAAACCGAGTCCATCGTTAAAAAGCCTGAACCGAATATTGAGCAGTCGGCCAGTTTGTTTTTGCTTCAGGCAAACCAACATTTCCTGATAGTGATTTCTGATATTTGCCGTCTGCCCCCAGACTGGTTTCCAGGAATTATCAGCACTGTCGAGCACCACTTTTTGAACGGTAAAATCCTGGGCTAAAGCGGGCATTCCTTTAACGGCCAAACCCATGTGGCTCGGCTTAACAATCGCGTGGCCGTCAAGTTGTAAAGCATAAGCAGGCAGCCCCTTGGTGAGGCTGAAATCCATTTTCAGATGATGGTCAGGGCTTTGAATACTTTGCGCTTTGAGTGCGGTAGCCGACAGAAAACAAAGCAGCAGGGCGGTGATTTTTCTTCTGTATTTTTTCATTGGGGAATATAAAAAGCGGCTCCCATGTTCTGGAAACCGCTATTGACACTTATTTAAAAATTATAAGGAGCTGCTTTGGTATCCGTCAGTTTGAAGGAAGTTTCCAATACATCCTGCGAATTCGTCCCTACAAATAATTTAAAATCACCTGCTTCGTAACCCCACGAGTAATCCAGTCTGCAGAAAGCCAAATCTTGTGGTTTAATGCTCAGGTGTACCGTTTTGGTTTCTCCTTTTTTCAGGAAGATTTTCTGAAAACCTTTCAGTTCTTTCACCGGTCGGGTAACACTTCCTACCAAATCCCGAACGTAGAGCTGAACGACCTCATGACCGTCATAATTCCCGGTATTGGTAACATCGACACTGACGTTGAGGGTTTGCCCATCGGCCAGGGTATTTTTATCAATTTTAAGATGGCTGTACTTGAAAGTGGTATAACTCAAACCATAGCCAAATGGAAATAATGGCGCATTGGTTCCATCCTGATATCGGGTGGTGAAATGATCTTCAGGATTGTAAGGTCGGCCAGTGTTTTTATGGTTATAAAACAATGGCACCTGCCCTGCATAGCGTGGGAATGTGGTGGTTAATTTCCCTGAAGGATTGTAGTCACCAAAAAGTACATCTGCAATTGCATTTCCCGCTTCACTTCCCAAATGCCATACGTCCAAAATGGCAGGAATATTTTCCGCCTCCCAGGTGATAACCAACGGACGGCAATTGTGTAAAAGCAAGACCGTTGGCTTATTCAGTTTGAGAACTTCTTTAATAAGTTTACGCTGAATGGCCGGAATCTCTATATTCAATCGGCTGGCTGCTTCGCCACCCATATCCTGACGCTCGCCCATCGCCAACAGTACCACGTCCGATTTTTTTGCTGCCGCAATGGCTTCCGCAAAACCCTGCTCATCATTCTTCTCAAAATCACAACCTTTGGCCATATTGATGGTTGCCTTCAGGTGTTTATTTTGTAGGCCTTTGTAAATCGTTGTAACCGTTTCTTTTCGTCCCGCAGTGTACCACGATCCTAACTGGTCAAGCTGATCGTCTGCCAGTGGGCCAATCAATGCCACCGACTGCACCTCCTTTTTCAGTGGCAAAATATGCTGATCATTTTTAAGCAAAACGATCGACTTGTCTGCTACGCTTCTTGCTGTTTTGAAATGCTCAGGATTCTGCAATACTTTCTTGGCGCGTTTTTTTGAGCAATAACGATATGGATCCTGAAACAAGCCCAAGCGATATTTCATGTTCAAAATTCGGCGGCAGGCATCATCAATTTCCGACTCCGGCACCTTGCCTTCTTTCACCGATTTCAGCAGGCTGTTTTTATAAATATCCGATTGCATATCCATGTCCACACCAGCATTCATGGCCACTTCGCCAGCTTCTTTTTTATCTTTGACATTCCCATGTTTGGTCATCTCATAGATGGACGTATAATCCGTTACTACAAAACCCTTAAAGCCCCATTCCTTCTTCAGCACATCGGAAAGTAAAAATTTATTCCCTGTACAAGGAACCCCGTTGAGATCGTTGAAGGCCGTCATGATGGTCGCCACACCGGCATCAACGGCAGCTTTGAAAGGTGGCAGATAAGTGTCCCGCAAAGCACGTTCAGGAACTTCGGTCGTATTATAATCTCGACCGGCCTGCACTGCACCATAGGCCGCAAAGTGTTTCACACAGGCAGCCACTGTTCCAACGTCAGAAAGCTCGTCTCCCTGAAATCCTTCCACTTGCGCTTTGGCAATCTTGGCGCCAAGATAAGGGTCTTCTCCTGCACCTTCAACCACTCTACCCCAGCGTGGGTCGCGGGCAATGTCCACCATTGGCGCGTAGGTCCAGTTCAGTCCATCGGCGGCAGCCTCTTTGGCAGTGATGCGTGCGGCACTTTTCACCGCCTCCAAATCCCATGAAGTGGACATGGCCAAAGGGGTCGGGAAAGTTGTTTTATAGCCATGAATTGCATCGAAACCAAACATCATCGGAATTCCCAGGCGGGAATGTTCCACCACTGCTTTTTGTAAGCGGTAGATAAAATCATAAGTCTGGGCATTTAGAAAGGCCCCGATTTTCCCATCTCGTGCATCCTGCACATAATCAATTCCTGAAACAGGACCAGTAACGTTCCAATAACTCGCCACCAGAACAGTCTGACCGATTTTTTCCTCCAAGGTCATTTTGCCCATCAGGTCATCGACGAATTTCTTCATGTCCTGATCATTCCCCCATGCTTTGAGGTTTTTGTTATGTGCGGTCTGTTCCGCCAAAGTTTGCGAAACAACAATGTTTTTAGCAGGGTGCTGTATCTAGGCGAATGCCACTTGCCCAAGCATACATGCCCCTAATGCGAAAGGGAGTATTTTTTTCTTCATCGTCAAAGTAAGTTAATCAACTGTTGCACTGCTGGCAACACCTAAAAAAGATCCAAAACCTCAAATTGTTTGAGTTTGAATATTCCTTAAACTACCCATCAATAATTATAGAAAAAAATGGACTGTTGAGAATGAAAAGTTCATTCCTGCTTTTCGATAGTAATGGTACCTTTAAAAAAATTCGGCAAAAAATAATATCGTTAATTGCCCCCAAAGATTAGCATAAGCGACATTGGCCCATAAAAAAGCCCTGCCGTATTTTTTGGCAGGGCGCTTACTTCATTTAAACTATATTTATCGTATTGCTTCGTTATTCATTCACTTTGAAAGTGTATTTCAATGTTTCCACATTAAAGGTAAAATGAACGCCTTTATCCGCAGAACCTGGGAAATCACGAGCCAGCGCATCACTACCCACCTTCATCACACCATCCTCTTCAAATTCCTCCGCAGTGGTACAGTCATTCACTGTCTCATCTCCTGCCTCATTTTTCACAAAAGCCTTCACTCTAAGGTCACCAGCCGTCTGCGATCTGTCCTGCTCCGCTCCTTTCTCAACACCCCAATCCAAGCTCACCGTACCATCTTGGTCTCCCCAGCGTCCGTCACCATTATACACCAGCATAAATTGGTAGTTATCATCACGAGGCGTATTCTTGTCGGTATCATCACCATTCCATGGGTTATAAGTCCAGATATCCGCTTCCCAAAGTGCAGGATTATCTTCATTTTGAGTCAATGCCACACCTTTACTCCAAGGCTCCTCAGGCTTTTCTCCTTTTTTGGTATTCACCACACCAATCAACCAAATCTTTTTCACATCTCCTGCCACATTCGTATAATCCCAGTCGAAGTCAAAGCAGAAATTCTGATCCTCAATCGCAATGTCATAAGTTGCCTTATCAATATGCGCATTCACCACGGCTACTTTCGCTTCTCCAGCATCCGTTACCTTGATGCTTGTGTTCTCTCCACAATCTTCTGATTTAAGCATCAGTTCACCTTTCAACTCCTCTTCTTTCCCATCGGCTGCAGCCCAAGTATTCCCCTGCATGTCTTTAAAGAAGAAAGTGGCATCCTCATCACCGAGTACCACACGTTTATCAAATTCACTCAGGTCATTGCCTGGGTTCATCGGAACTTCTTTGCCATTGAATGAAAGCATCAATTCTTCTGGCGAGGCCACCTCACACTCTGGTTCTGGATCCGGCTTGTCATCAATAGGATCCGTGGTTTCGCTACATGCAGCAAAAGTTAAAGCGGCAGTTAAAATGGCTAAATACTGCCAAAGTTTCAAGTTAAAAACGTTCATAGTAGTTGAATTAAAAAAATAGGTTTTGATAATTTTTTAGTCTTCGTTATTGATTATTACAATCGCAAATTGAGCTAAAAAATTACCTTAGCGGTGGACTATGAGTTTGAATAGGGGCACGTGATTAATTGTCCAACAAGTGCTAATATCCTTCCAACCAACAGCTTAAAATGCAAAAAATGAAAGTTGATAATCGGTTAACGAGCAGCAATACAGGACATCACTCCCCATATCTCAAGGATTGTTAATCGTTTGAATGGCATTGGGTCAGAAGTAGCTTAATGATGGATCTGCTGCTTTGGCAAAGCATCTAAATTGACGGAATTATAATGGTGTTGCACAAAAAAACGCCCTCCTATCGGCGAAATCAGATCACTGGAATGGTGTGTGATTTATTATTCAATATCTCTTGCCATACGCTTCAAGGAGGTCCACCTCTTTACTGCTTCAACCCTCAACTTTTAACTGCTATTTTTATCCACAGATTAATCCCCTCCAAATAGGGCACAGCCACTGCATAAAAGAAATTAATGAGCAACCTGTTTGTAGGGCTTAACACCAATGTTTTATCCGAATTGTCGTCACAAACAGAAAGGCGCTTATGGGCATTGATATTCCTGATCAAAAGAAAACACTGATCCCATTTGGTGTGTTGGCTGGGTTTTGATGCCTGGAAGTCAGGTCGACGATCAAAGTTAATAAGGCCCTTTCAGCTATCAGAAGTTCAAAAAAAGCAGGAGCACTTTGTTTGATATGGAACTCACCCGATACCTAACAAAATACTCCTGCCAATTATTATGATTGCAAAAAGCAATTATCGCTTGAAAAACCCACAACCAACTTATTGTCTTGAGGTTCTTTCAAAATAGGCGATCAAAAAGCCAATCGTGCCCCATTTTTAAATAACAGGGGCACTATGATAACCTTACTTACGGTCCTTTTTGGTATTTTAAGATCACCTATGCATTCGCCGATTGCTGAATATATGCCTTCGGGCTCATGCCAAACTCCTTCTTAAAGCACCTTGTGAAATATTTAGGGTCGTTGAAACCTACGGCAAAAGCCGCCTGGGAGACCGTCATTTGCTCAAATATGAGCAGTTTTGCCCCTTGTTTCATCCGGCAGCTCCGGATAAATTCATTCATTGACATGTCGAGCAAGGATTTCATTTTATTGTAAAGCCAGGTTCGGCTTACTCCAAGCTGATGACAAAAATGATCAATATCCAAATCTGGATTTTCTATCTCTTCTTCAATAATCGCCTTCACATTTGCTAAAAACTCCTGATCCTGAGGGCTTAACCCATCACCAACTTCCTGAATACCCACCCAAACATCGCTTTTGAACTGTTCAATCAATTTTACCCGTTTGGAAAGGATGTTCCCCACTTTCAGGAAGAGCTCATCAATTTTAAATGGCTTGACCAAATAATCTGAAGCACCCGCTTTAAGGCCGGTAATTTTATCTTCGTCTGCATCTTTAGCCGTAATCAGAATAATCGGAATGTGGGACGTATTGATGTCCTCTCTAAGTTTTTTACAAAGTTCAATTCCTCCCATTTTGGGCATCATGATATCTGAAAGTACCAGTTGCGGATGTTCCTTTTGAATGATCGACAAGGCCTCAAGTCCATTTTCAGCATATAGCGTATGATATTCCTCCTGCAGCTGTGACACCAAAAAATGGCGTAAATCAGGGTTGTCTTCCACAACAAGTATTTTAGTTTTAAGCATCAGGTCTGCACGTTCTGATTTTGAAGGCTTTAATTTCGCCTCATAAGGTGGTAGCTGTACTTTTTTAGATTCCTTTTGAGGAGCCTTTTCAAGTTTCAATGGAATATAAACGGTAAAGGTAGTTCCGTGCTCATCGGGATGATCCTGAATAAGTTTACTCTCCACATTTATGTTGCCGTCCAATAAATCTACCAGTTCTTTCACCAATGCCAGGCCAATACCGAATCCTGGTGTGTTCCCATGCCCCGACATACGATAGAACCGATCAAAAACACGCTCAAGCTCTTGATCTTCAATACCAAAACCACTATCGGAAATTTTAAATTCTATTCCCTGATCCCATACTTTAGCCTCAAAAATAACCTCTCCACCCTGTGGTGTATATTTGATCGCATTATTGAGTAAATTATAAATAATTTTATTCAACACATTGACATCGCATTCGCAGGATAAACCCTGTACGTGGTTTCTTCCGATCAGCTGAATATTTTTTTGGAGGGCCAGGTGACTGAAAGAATGACGGATATTTTCAAAATGTTCCCCAGGATTCAGCTGTTGCAAGTTAAGTTTCATCACGCCACCATCAATTCTTGAGAGCTCCATAATTTGCTCTACCAAAGACAACAACATTTGTGCGTTTCGTTCAATGATTCCCAAATGCTGCATTTCCATCATGGTCAGGTTCTTGGATTTTTTCACCTCTTCCAGTGGCCCGACAATCAAAGAAATTGGCGTCCTGAATTCATGGGAAACATTGGTAAAAAAGTCCGATTTTACCTGATCTACCTGTAGCAATTGTTCAGACTGAATTCGTATTTTTTCATAAGCGCGCGCATTGCTCAGTGCAATAGAAACATAAGAGGCGATGTTTTCCATCATTTGTAGATGGGTATTTGTATAAGCACCATTTTTGTTGCTTATGGCCACCAATACCCCTCGAATTTTCCCTTTCACCCCCTTTATAGGTACATATATGCCTGATTTAGGGCCATCGTCCAATTTATATTTTCCCGATGGATTTTTGAGCAGCTCGGTCGCTGTTGCCTGCAAATCATTACTCAGCAAGTTTTTTTCATGCGCCAAAACCCAGGCGGAAAGTCGCGCATTTTCCTCCGGATCAATTTCGTCTCTTGAAAAATCCTGCTCTTGGGTTTTTATCCCCCAGAGGTCCAATCTACCTGTTTTTTTGTTACGTTCCCCCAGCATGAGTTCATCAACGGGCATCAGTTTACTGATCGCAGCAAAGATATTTTTGAAAATATGTGAAAACTCGACATCAGCCGTTATGGCACGCCCCATTTGCCCCAGAAGTTCCACATTTTTCTTTTGTAGCTCAAGTTCATTGGATTGCTCCTGCAGCACCCGATTTTGTTCCATCACCATACTTTGCTGGGCCTGCAATTCTTCATTAACTTCTTTAAGGTCTTTTGTTTTGCTTGCCACAGTCGCGGTCAGAAATTGCTTGCGCTGCTTTAGGTTTCGGATATAGATTAATATTCCTCCGAATACCACTAAAAATAATATGCCAATACTGAGGCTACGGAACCAAAAAGTCTCATACCACGGCGGCAAAATGGCTATCGGGAGTCGACGCACTTTAGGCGACCAAACCCCATCTGAATTGGAGGCCTGAGCCTCGAGCAAATAGCTCCCCGGAGCCAAAGAGGAATAATCAATATGATTGATCCCATTTCGCAATAAATTCCACTTTTCTTCATACCCCTTCAATCTGTAACGATACTGAATTTTTGAAGGAAAATTATAACTCAGGGTACTCAAATAAAGCTTAAAATTATTTTGCTGATTGGGCAATTGTAACTCCGCTGTTTTATCAATACATCGCTCAATAATTTGATGGCTGCCGACCTTTTGCTTTGGGAGCAAATGCTGTTGCCCAACCACGAGATCAGTGAAATGTACTTCGGGCTCGGTGATATCCACCTGAATGGCCTTGGGATCGAAACGGGTAACCCCCTTGAAGCCGCCAAAATACATCATTCCATCCTCATCTTTATAAAAGGCACATTCATTAAACTCATTGGCGGTTAGCCCATCGCTTTCGGTAAAATTACTGAATTTTTTCCCCTTGATATCAAACCTGCTGATCCCATTATTTGTGCTCATCCATAAATTACCGAACTGATCTTCGAGTATCCCATGGACAATATTGGAAGGTAGGCCATCTTTATAAAAATAGGTATTGACCACCTCGTAATTGGTATTCAATTCGGTAATTCCAAAGCGAGTACCCAGCCAGGTGGTTCCCATAAAATCCTGGTGAATAGATCGGATTTCATTATGCGAAATACCGCTGTTTTCTTTGGTAACCTGTTTTATTGAATGATTATTTGGCCGATAAATAAATAAACCGTCGTTGGTAGTCCCCACAAGGATCTGTCCTAAATGGTCCTCAACAACTGTTAGGACACCCCCAAAATGTAAATCTATATCGCTAAATTCATCCTCCAGATTTTGGAAAATTTTGCTTCCTTTTTTCTGATAAATCAGTCCACCACTGATCGGTGCAAAATATACCGTTCCATCTTTCGCTACGCAAATGTCCCTTAGTGACCAGGCGGGAAAACACTCAGGGTCATTCGGGTCGTGATGATCATAGTGCGTGAATTTTCTCGATTTAAGGTCGAGGGTGCTGATTTTCCCTCTAAAATAGCCGACCCAAATTTTATCCTCGTCAGGAGTCAGCACCCCCACAATATTGGACGCAAAGCGGCTTCCTTCCTGCTTGAGGTCTATCACCTTATCAATCTTAAAATCCTCCTTAAACTGATAGAGGCGGTGTTTGGTACCTACTAAAATTTTATCGTCATGCTTATAAATACTGTACACCTCCGAATCCGTTTTGCCTTTGTATTCAAAATAATTTTCATTGAATGCCTCAAAAGGCGGCAGGTGCACATTGTTTTTTATGACCCCGCCCTTGGTCGTTCCAATCCATAAAATCCCCGAGGAATCGAAAAACATCGACTGAATATAGTTGGTCGTATAGCCATGGTGCTTGGAGTCTTTTTGATTATACTCGGTAAATTTTCCCGACTCCGAATCAATATGAATTAAGCCCGTTTGAAGGGAAGTACTCGAAGCCCAGATATCTCCCTGCCCATCCTGTAAAACTTTCGTGGCCGTGGGCACACTATAACCTTTCATATGGTTTTTTATCAAATTACCCCGATAATCTAACTGGTAAAGGCCATCGTCCATCGCCAGCCAAACATCACTGTTATGGGCAATCAAAATATCATAAACGTTCAAATCCCGATCCGTCAATGCCAAATGGTCGCGGGCCAAAATACGTTTATTCTCAATCACCTCCATTTTTGACGATAACTGAAACCTGAATAAACCGCTTTCTTTGGAGCCAATCCAATAAGTATTGAACTGATCTTTTTTGATAATGCGAATATGGGCTCCTAAAAACTCATCACGATACTGATAAATTTTATTAGTGTTCAAATCTATAATATTCAATCCCTGATCTGTTCCAATATGCAAGTGGTTCAGTGATTGATCATAAAACAAGGTACTGATGTAATTGGAGGTCAGGCCTCCCGTGCTGGCCTCCCCTTTCATATACTGAGTAGCCTGAAAATCTGCATCTACCCGATTTAAACCATAGCGGGTGGCCAGCCAAACACTGCCATCGCCTGTTTCACAAGTAGCATATTCATTTTCTACCACACGATTGGTCGGCCCCATATCATTGGAAAGACCGCCTGGGGTATCGGGACTTGCTACTAAATTTTTAAAGAAAGAGACGTCCGGGTCATACACACTTACCCCCCCGCCATCGAAGCGAACCCACAAACGATTTTTTGAATCTACATATATTGAATTAATCCAGGAATCATGCAAAGATTGACGATCCCCTTTTACGGGTCGAAAAATTTTAAACTGATACCCGTCATAGCGCACGAGACCATCCTGAGTGCCAAACCACATATAGCCGGAATGGTCCTGTACAATGGCATTAACGGTAGAGTGCGAAAGGCCATCTTCACGGGAGATCGTTTCAAATTTGGTGCGATCTGCTTTGGCTTGATAAGCACCAAAAATCCATAAAAAAATAAGGTAGTAGTACTTCATATTGACAAAAAATAGTTGAATTGCCTGCTAAGGGCAATGATAACTTTACAAAAATAGGTCATTATTCTCCACAAAATTTATAAATAAAAATCCACCTATCCCGATACTGATCAATGTTTTATCCTGATTTTTTGAATATATGACTGATTTTTCACCCCCACGGAATAATCATCCACCTGAGTTGTTCGCTTTGCTTCCCTCGAATTATTTTGCCGTTCTGTTCAAAATTGAATAGCACGGTTTTATTCGGAATATATTTCCACTGTTTACTGTTTTCCCAGGGTCGTTTGCGCGCTTTCCTGAATAATTTTGTCACTATTCGCAGAAAAAAAAGCGCCTGACAGGCGCCTTTATTTTATTATCTATTGATCGTAAGCACGGAGGTTATCGATTACGAAAAGCGGCTGAGATCAACAATTGAATACTCGGAATCATCCAAAATTTACACAATCCGAAAGTCATCAACAGTCGCGAAATTATTGATTAGCGCTAAGAGTGCCATAGTTGATTTGCAGCTCCTGCCCTTCTTTTAAATTGAGTGGAGCTGTAAAAGTAATCTGCCACATATCGTTTTTTGACCGAACCTTATAGTCGTCAACCGGCAGGCCATCAAGGGAAATATTCAACAGCCCCTCTCCTTGGGTCAGGCTTACCGGAAATTTCAATTGCTCCAAGTACAACTGTCGGGTCAGGCAACTTAATTTTATAGCAGTCCCCTGCTTGAGGAAATGCCCTGTGCCACTATTCGCACTGAAGAAGTAACAGAAATTCTCCTCTTCGAGTACTGGCCGGAAAGTATATCGGTTTTTCACCAGCTGATAACCACTCATGGCATTGATAATTGCCCAGGCCGACATCGGTCTATAGTAATGCCCTCCAAATTCCTGGTGGTCCCAATACAAACCTGAAGTGCGATAGCGATCATCGACAGATTTCACCACTGCCTTGCCCTCTTCCACCATTCCTTCACGAATTAAAAAGGAAGCAAAGGCCAATTCCACACCCGTCCAAGGTGTATTGGCTTGGTCTACCCACAAATTTGTATTGGCCATCGGGAAAAAATCAAGGTGCTCAGGCCAGGTACAATTTCGAAGGTAGTTATTTTCTATGTAGGAGTAATCAAGGATGGTTTTTAATGCTGACGCCACATGAGCTTTCGGATATTGCCGCTCCAATCCGGCCTCCAAGGCCACCCATTGCCCAAAAAGCTGATCTGTCAGGCAACCCTCATCTTTCCCCTTCTTTCCCAAATAATCATTCGACAACCGATAGTAGCTGCCATTCCACAGGTGCTCTTCTATAAGTTCAATGGTATTTTCAGCAATTCGGCCATATTTCCGCTGCCGCTTTTTATCCCCCATATCTTTTGCCCCAATGGTCATCATTTCCATGGCAGTAACCCACTGGGTGGCAATATAGGCAGACAACCCATGCATGGGGAAATTATCATAAGAACACATAATCCCGTGCATGTCCGGTACCTGATCCCCCGTAAGGTCTTTTTCCCGCAATACATACTCGGCAGCTTTCACCAATGCAGGCCACATTTCCTTCAAAAATGCTTCATCCTTGGTGAACAAATAATCACGCATGGTCAATTGAATAAAATTAGGGGCAAGATCCACCCGTTCAAATACCCCGAAAGTTCCATTCTGATTAAAGTCCAAGTCCGCTCCCAGTCCATGGTTAATCTCGCCTTCAGGGGTCTGATTATCTCGGTGTGCTTTCACCATATTGTGGTGTAAATCTGGGAACAAATTTAAAATGGGCACGGCGCCATATAGAGAAACATCACTCGTTGCAAAAGGTCCCCATGATTGATTGTTGGTCAATCCTTCGCGAATGGCAAACCGGCCTTTCTGATCGAAGATGGAGGAAGTCACGAAAGTGTTCAGCTGAGCATTCACCTGATCGAGCATATATTGTTCCATGCTACTGCTGTACAAATGGGCAATAAAATCATCTGATTTTTTATGTAGGATTGCCTTTTCCTTGACCATATAAGCAGCTAATTCATCAATTCCACTGAAATTATTGGCATAATAGTTCCCCACGATTTTCGTCTTTTTCACCGGCAAAACATATCCTTTCGGAGCGTTAAGCAAGCCATTATCACCCTTTGGTTTTTTCTCATGCACCCAGCCATAGGCATTGGGGAAATACCAGTTCAGGAAAAAACTTGCATTGGCAGGGGCGTCACTTTTGATGGTTTTGGTGATACCGATGGCACTTTTAAATAGCTGATTATTATCGTACTGATTTGCCCACGCAATCTGTTTTCCTTTTTTATTGGTAAACAGGCGGTTTTTGGAATCATCAATATTACCAAGTTGGTTATTTTCAAGCAACCGTTCATAATAAGGATGACGGTGTGCCCACCCTAAATAATAAGAGACCTCGTCGCCGCCAATTGCCCCAAGGGCCATGTTACCTTGCGTATCGTGATTTTCGGGCAAGTTACCCGCGCTGTGTACAAAATACTTATAATCATCCGTCGTCTTAATGGTTGAGTTCAGGGTTTTATTGGGAATATCATAGCCCACTAAATTCCGCAATGTCCCGATGATACAGACTTCTACAGGCTCAGCCACTTTCGATACAATTTTAAAGTCAAAGTAAGCGCCCGGAATAGCTGAGGCGTCAGGATCATGGGGTACAAAAGGGGAATAGGCCTCGAGAAAGACATCGAAAGGCATATTTTTATCGGAAAATTTCATGTTAACAAAAGGAAAGCGCCCGCTGTAGGAAATCTGTTCTACAGAGCTCAACCAGGGGAAGTAATATTCCGGAGCTTCATTGAGTAAGCCTCCATAGCTGTTGTCATTATTGATCTGCAGAAGTTTAATGACCGGCTGCTTACCCTTCAGTTGATATTTGACCACAAAAAACAAATGGGCGTTTTCGTCTCCAGCATTGGGTTTGGTGGGCAGGTCCAATAGCGGGCCGGCACCCATCGGATAATTATTGAAAATGGTCCAATTATAAAATTTCCCATCCTTCCGCAGCTCTACCGATCCCGTTCCCAAACCGCCGAGTGCAATACCACTTTTCGATCGTGCCTCAATGCTATAGTGCTCCTCCAGGGCAGGCTTTGGCCCTTGCTGCGCTATGGACTTAAAATGAAAAAGTAATAAAAAGCCATAAAAAAAATATTTCAATTTGTTCATCTCTCCGCCAGTTAAATAAAAGATATGCAATAAATTCAAACCCAATATCGGTGAGAGAACAGCGAAGTTACGATCATGATTAAATTGAATATGAGGATAAAATGTTGGGCAGCAGAATAATCCACTCAATGTTGAATTCTGTCCTCCGTTGTTGGGCACCTTAGGCTTGCCTCTAATCAGCTTGCCGCCCTATTCCCCCAATTCGGGCTAATATTTTCCCCAGAGAAATAACCAATATTTCACCACCTACAAATATTCACAGGAGGATAAAACGGCCATTTTTCTCGTCGAAAAAATCACAATTATTGCACTATTCAACATTTAACAAAAAATTACCTATCCACTTAATTTTAAGCCATTTAAATATATAGATCCACCGTTATAAAAAAAATTTAATGGACTTTGATAATGGTTTTCGCGAAGCCTTATTTATACTATTAAATCTTTTTTTAATATGAGACATACCCAAAAACTACCTCCTACAAAACTATTACTCCTGTTAGGCATATTTTTATTGAATGCCTTAGCCGCCACGGCCTCAGAAATCATTCGGGTTTCCCCCATCAGCGACCAAATCCTACTCCTCTATATTGAAGATGGATTTATTGATACCTATGGCATTGGCGAAAATGTTCCCGACCATAAAACCTATCATGAACCTACGGACCCTCAACAACTATATGTATTAGAAAATTATACGATAACGAGCCCCGACGACAATAATTACAGCAATGGCAAAAGCCCTATTCACGTCGGCAGGAAATCAAAAGCCATTCATTACAACGACGAATGGTCTGCTGTCCCCTATGTGATGGGGCATTGGGTCTACATCCGATTGCCTCACGCTTTGCAGGCCTATAAAAATTATCAGCTTCAGCTCGACCATATAGTCGGTGGTGAAGGCCGCAAATCTTTTTACTTTGATCCGCAGCAGCTTCGTTCAGAAACCATCCACGTCAATATGGTGGGGTTTCCGGCAACGGGCCCAAAGTATGCCTACCTTTCCCAGTGGATGGGGGATTTCAATTCCGAACCACATACCAATGGTGGGCTTCATCTCGATCAGTACAATGGCCAGACCTTCCGCTTGGTGAATTACAATACCAAACAAACCGTCTATACTGGCAATATTCAATTACGAATGCGTAAGGATGTGGCCGAAACCTCCAACTACGATTTTGCCCCTGATTATAACTATACTAAAGCCGATGTTTGGGAATGTGACTTTTCCAACTTCAACACCGCCGGCGAATATGTGGTTGTGGTGGATGGTTTGGGCTGCTCTTATCCTTTTGAAATTGGGCAAGATGCCATCAATGAACCTTTCGTCTATGCCATGAAAGGGCTCTTCTGGCAACGCCAGGGTATCGTGAAAGAAAAAACCGATGGTACAATAATGCCCCGTGACCATCACTATAATGATATCACATGGCTATGGGATAAAGATTACCTCCCGGGCGACGACCATTCCGGAGAGGGGTTTAACACCGCCACAGCGCAGCAGGTAAATGGCATATATGGCTATTATATGGACGCCGGAGACTGGGATGGCTATGTGCATCACGCCAAAGTACCCATGGCCTTACTGATGCTCTATGAATTAAGCCCAGAGACCTTTAAAGATGGCGATGTGGGCAACCGATACAAATTATCGGAAAGTGACCAATGGATTGATGAAGGTAACAATGGCATTCCGGATTTGCTGGATGAGGCCGTCTGGCTGATCAACTATTATAAACGTTCCAAGGATATTCTTAAGAACAATTATGGAGGTACGGGTGGTGTACCTGGGTATGTTGGCCGAGATGGTGTCCCGGGGATTAATATTACCGCCTGGCAGGATACCCGGGACTGGTACCTTTCCGGAGAGTCGGCCTGGCAGACCTATTATTATGCGGGCCTTTCTGCTTATTACGCCCTGTGTCTAAATAAATTCCACCAGCTTACAGGCAGCGGAAATCATCCTGAGTTTGAAAGCTGGAAAAATGAGGCCATCAACGCCTACTCGTGGGCCAAGGCACATCCGCAGAATACAGACCTGAGCGACACCAAAAATGAGGAGCTTCGGGCCAAAGGTTTCGCCGCTGCATCGATTTATCGACTCACCGGCATCGCCGAATATCAGACCGACCTTAAAGCCTACTTCAACTGGGAGACCAAAAAGAATGATGGCGAGTGGTCGAATCAGAACACCATTGATGTTTGTCAGGCATTTATGGCCATGATTCCCGACGGGCACCCCAATTTAGACCAAAGTCTGAAAACCAGCTGTACCGCTGAAGTATTGAGAAAGGCTGATGATTTCAAGGTAACCCATAATCAGACCAATGCGTTCCGACAGGGAATTGAAAGGGATCAATTTATTCAGATTGGTGGGGTCAGTACCCCGCGCCTCACACTGGTAACAATTGCCCACCACCTTACTGGAGAGCAGAAATATGCCGATGTAATTCACAATAGCATGAATTATGCCCTTGGGGGCAACCAAATGAATATGGTATACCTGTCGGGATTGGGGGAATTTTCTGACCAATGGGTCTTTAACCCCAATGGCTGGCTCACGACCGATATTAACAGTATGGTTTACCCTGCCAGACCCGACATCGGTTATACCACCTATTTTGGGGCGACAAACTACTGGTGGTACATTTCAATTTCTTCGGAATACTGGTCGCGGTCAGCATCCTACCCAAGTGCCATAGAAAACCCAACTGCATGGCCGGGAACGGAGCAAAAATTCTTTAATCAATATAGTATTCAAGGCGGGGAATTCACCATTCACCAACAGAACAGCTATATGATTTTCAATACCGGATACCGAAAAGCCCTTGCCAATGTGGTCGGGAATGGTTTCCGTGTACCTGCCCTGCCCACAGTGGATTTACAACTTAATGATCAACAATATATTTCCGGAAACAAGACCGTACTTACGGCTTCAGCTTCAGAAAACACCCGTTATGTGAGGTATTATGCCGACTGGAAAATGATTGGGGAAAGTGATCAAAAATCCAATAATTACAGGGTGGAATGGTCTCCGTTTCTACCGGCCAACACCGCCGTAAAAATTACTGCGGTGGCCATCAGTGACCGCGGCCAATGGAGTAAATATTCCACTTCCGGAGAGGCCGAAGTGATGATCAATAGTGATGGTGACACACAGGCCCCTTCCAAACCTGCAGGTTTGTATGCCTTCGATGTTGAAGCCTTATCTTATCAGCTGGCATGGCAGCCTGTATCAGAAAACGACAAACTGAAGCATTATGAAATACATATTAATGGCGCACTTGCGGCTACCACACCACAAACCAGCTATAAGGTAGAAAATGCAGACCCCTCGAGCACCTACAAAATAAAAATTGTAGCTGTTGACCGAACTGCCAATAAGTCTGCGGCAAGTGATGAACTCACCGTCAACACCCCATCAGTCCATTTGGGCGACGGCACCATTTTTCAGCAAAGTGCAGATGCCGACGGGCTGGCACAAATGGAAGCGGAACATTATTCTTATCGCGCAGAGGGGAATGGCAATTTCGATGGCAAATTCTGGCTTGAACATGAAGACCCCGCGGCAAGCAATGGGGTTTATATGATGGTTAATGATGACAATAATAAAAACAGCGCAGGCACGCTCAATGGGCCAAAGCTGGAATACCTCATCAATTTTGTTCATAGTGGTACGCATTATGTATGGGTAAAATGCCAACCGGATAATGCGGCTGATAATTCCGTGGTGCTGGCTTTCAATGATCAAAACCTCGGAGACTGGAGCCTTGGCGACCACCCCAACTGGGTTTGGCGAAAGTCTGAATTGACCATTTCAGCCACTGCAGGTACGCAAAAGCTCGGAATTTATATGCGGGAGGACGGCACTAAAATCGATCAGGTGGTGGTGACTAAAAACCCAAATTACCAACCCGGATCGGCTCCATCACCAATCAGTGCCATAATCAGTGCCCCAGCTGAAAATACTGTATTTGAGGAAGGTGAAAACATCAATATTCAGACCACTACCACCGGAGATATCCATTTGATTTCCTTCTTTCGGGTAACGGATGGCGAGTGGATATTTTTGGGCAATGATATGAGCAGCCCTTTCAGCTGGGACGCCGCTGACTTTCCCGCCGGAGAACATCAACTGGTCATTTCTGCAAAAGACTTTAATGATAATGCCACCCCTTATTACTTTGTCAATATTACCGTTGAACCCTCAAACCTGGCTTATAGACAGCAGGATGACGGTTTGGTGTTTTTTGAAGCCGAAGGATTTATGCGGGAGGGCACCGGAAATGGCAACTATGCGGGCATGTACTGGAGCAGCTTTAATGATGCCGGCGCGAGTGAATCGACCTATGTCATGGTTAATGACAATGGCAACGCCAATAGCAGTAATTCCCTAAACGGGCCTCATTTATTGTTTGACATTGATTTTGTGAAAACTGGCAAGCATTATTTCTGGGTACGTCACCGGTCGAATAACGGCGCAGACAATTCCATCATCACGGCATTAAACGGCCAGCGGATCGCTGACTGGCACCTGCCTGACAATGCATCGGATTGGATCTGGACTAAATCAAGTGCGACCTTTAACGTAGAGCAAACGGGGGTACAAGAATTTGGCGTATATATGCGCGAAGATGGAACGCCGATCGACAAAATTGTGCTGACCACCTCATCAACCTACAAGCCTGAAGGTTACGGACCTGAAAATCTTCGGGAATTCACCTCCGACACCAACGAGCTTCAGGTAAGTCCAAATCCCAGCCATGGTCAGCTGACCATCAGCAGTGAACAGGCCATACGGCAAATCAAGATTTTGGACCTTTCAGGGAGGGTAGTGAAAACGGTCACCGTGAATCAGCTGAAAACAGAACTGCAGTTACCCTCAGGGATCTACACCCTCGAAGTAACCACCGATCAAGCGGTCAGTATCAAGAAAGTGATCATCTATTAATGCCAGAAAAAAAGAGGGCATGGCCTGCAGGCTGACCGCCAAAAAGCAAGCCCTCTTTACATAAAAAAGGTGTGCTATGGACTGACGAAACCGTCGGCACAAAGCACACCTTTTTTTATTATATCGACCAAAGGACGGGCGCTGCACAGCAGAGGAATCTGCCTTGCTCCAGGTCTGAAAAGCATGTTGAATACTAAAAATTCGACCGCTGGTAAAAACGATCAAGTAGTATTCTGAGCGAATAGATTTAAGCACCCAGCATGCCACATGATTTTCTTGGCCACAGATTAAACCGATACACTACGTATTTTCAGGGTAGCATCCTTAAATTTGCTATACGCATAGTTAGCAGGTCATCAACCAATTTGGGCGTATTCAGTGAATAACATCATCTACGGATAAAATACAAGACGATAATTTAAGGTTATAGCACTACAAAATAAACCCAGGCCGCAGTCTACTTTTGAAAATCTGAAAAGACTGCCCCTTACAATTTATTGCAGTAGCACCCCGATCAAAATTCATTTTTACCCCTGAGCCCATCAAAGCTTTCCATTTCCGTTTTCCATTAACAGGAACCGTTACTTCTACCTCCTCCGCACTTGGATTAAGCACTACCAAAATTTGCTCCTGCCCCATGGTGCGTGTATAAATCAAGGGATAGGCATCCGTTTTCGCATATAATATCTCATAATCCGCCTCAAGGCCCAAAGCCTGTTCTGTTTTTTTCAGTTCGGTCAGGCGCTTGACCACCTCATACAAACTGCCTTTCCTTTTCATGGCCTCTTCAACGGTTGGGGAAGCCGGATCATCAGGGACGGGAAGGTAAAGCGAGGATTTTTCGGCGGAGGAA
Organism: Persicobacter psychrovividus; assembly: GCF_036492425.1. Taxonomy (NCBI): domain Bacteria; kingdom Pseudomonadati; phylum Bacteroidota; class Cytophagia; order Cytophagales; family Persicobacteraceae; genus Persicobacter; species Persicobacter psychrovividus. The sequence goes on along the minus strand of NZ_AP025296.1, from coordinate 155,391 downwards.
AAACCCCAGTTGGCCGACGCATTCCACTGCATGGGTGTCCGGTTTCCTGACCTGGTCTTGAAAGCGCCTTCCACAGCAAGTAAATCATCGAAAGGTTGCTGGAACATCCCAATTTCATCACCATAATAAACGAAAGGAATATTAGGGAACGTAAACTGAAAGGCATAAATCACGGCTAAATCCTGCTCGCTTCTGCCATAATTCCGCACCCGAACCATATCATGGTTATCTACCGGAATAGAAATAAACCCCTGACCATCAATCGCATTGTACTGCTCCTCAAAGGCCTGCAGGAAGGTCGTGATATTTCCTTTGCCGGAGGCTTCAAAAAAGCTATGCTGTGAGGTATCATTCTGGTGAAACCACGGCTTATGGTAAAGGTCTTCATAGCCACGAAACCAATGCATAAAATCTGCATGAAATCCCGAGGCTATTGCTTCCTGCGGCTCTCCCCATTCAGAAATAAGTAATGCCTGCGGATGGCTTTGATCAAACCACTGACGAACATCGGTCCAGAAATCTTTCCCCGCACTGCTGGCCATGTCCACCCGAAATCCATCAGCACCTTTATCGAGCCAGAATTTTAGGATGTTTTTCATTTCACTTTTCAGGGCCACCACATCAGGGTGATCCACCGGTAATTGCCAGTCATATTTCAGCTCCTCGGCAGGAAAACCAAAATTCAGTTTGGGCTGACAAAAAAAATAGTTTGTCATAAAGGCCCCATTTCTCGGGCCGTAACCTACAATAAACTGCCCTTTATATTCCGCGGGAATCCGCCAGTTGTCATCCGTCCATATATACCAATTTTTATACTTCCCCTCTTTTCGCGCAGAAGCTTTAAACCAGGGGTGCTCCTCGGAAGTGTGCCCCACCACAAAATCCATAATCACTTTGATTCCCCGCTTATGGGCTTCGCTGAAAAGTTGCTCCGCCTCCTCGTTAGTGCCATACCTTGGCGCCACTTTGTAATAATCGGCCACATCGTAACCGGCATCGCAGAAGGGTGATTCATAAATAGGGCACAGCCATATTGCATTGATGCCAAGCCCCTGCAAATAATCCAAAGAAGAAATAATGCCCTGAAGGTCCCCAACACCATCCGCATTGCTGTCCTTGAACGTTTGTGGATAAATCTGATAAAATACCGCATGGGAAAGCCAGTCGGGATAGGGGCGCTTTTGCGCATAACTTGGCGGCAAAATAAATAGAAGTGAGATGAATAAAGTGACGAATAAACGCATGACAATAAAAATTGAAAATGATTAAAAATTGCAACACAGTTTCCCGCATCGCTTAGCGTGTGTATCAAAAACGAAAAAGATCAGGAGCTTCAATACTGAAAATCGGCATACAAGGGTGCAAGCTGGTAATCTTCTTTCTTCCAAAGCATCACATCCGACAGCGCGATGCCCCCCTTTTTAACAGGCTCAAAACTGATTTTCAATTGATTGAGTTTCCCCTTCCATAAAGGGTGCGCTGAAAAGTCGATGACATAATCGGTCCAATCACTATTAGGCGATAAATCTATGTATTGATGGGCTCCTGCATCCCAATGCTGAAGTTGTTTCTTGCCAAGGGTATCCACCACCGTACTGAATGCTACTTTGGCACGTGCCCTACCGCCGTTATTTTTTATTCGGAGGGTCAGTAAGTTGGCCTGATTTAAATCGGTACGGATATTCAAGGGAGACACCATCTCGCTGCCCGAAGCCTTGCTAAACAGAATTGCCCCAGATTTCCAGACTAAAGGCTTACGATCATGCTGCCACCCCTGAAGGCCATTGGTGAAATCCCAATGTGCCTGGGGGGTTTTAATGTCATGCCCTTCAGGCGAAAAGCTGAAAGCATCAAAAGTGATCGCAGGATAAGAAGCTCCCCTAAACACAAAACAGAGCCCGTTCACCCCTTTCAATGGCGGCAAACTGCATTCAATTTCGGTCATTTTATTCCAGCTGAACGGAACCGATACGGTGTTCAGTAGCTTCCCTGAGGGGGAGTCCGCACGAATTTCAATCTGGTTATTTCCGGCTCGGCTATTGCTGGCAACAAACATCCTCAGCATTGATTTATGCTCCAGATGAGCCATATTTGGGAAAATGGCATAGCCTCCATCTTTAAGCGGACTCAGGTAAAAATCATTCTCAATCCCATTGACCTTCCGAACCCCATCAGCCATAAAATAATTTTCCGCTTCAAGCCTTGGTCTGTTGGCATCGTAAGCCCCCACACCATAACCGCCATTTTCATCAATATATACCGCACCATCTCCGCGAAAGTGTAAATAATAAATTGAAGAACCACGCATAAATGGATGAATACACCCGTGGCATTTATTGTTGGCCGTTACAACATAATCCTGCTGATGCCAACGGAATACTGAGTTATGATTTCCGTAAAACTTCCCGCCAATAAAATATGGCCCGTAGATATCCTCTGCCACCGCATAGGTCTCCCCAAAGATCAGGTAATAACGCCCCAAGCGCTTAAAGATAAATCCCTTGTCCTCGATCCGGTACTGCCCTATAAGTTCAATTTTTCTTGGCGCTTCCGCCAGAGAAACCATATCATCATTCAGCTTAGCGATATGGTATTGCCCATGGTAAGTTTCACCGAAAAGTAAATAAGGGCTTTTTCCCGGATCATCGTCAATAAAAACCCCAGGGTCATACTGGTGGCAATCAGTCATTCCTTTGGGTAAAAGCGGTTGCTTGAGCACATCCACATAGGGGCCTTGCGGCTGGTCGGCCACCACCACGGCCACCTCTTCATTTTTCTTGCTCAGGTACCAGTAATACTTTCCATTGCGCTCTGCGGCATCAGTAGCCCAGCAGCTTTTCATCGGCCCCATATAAGTATCCTCAGGGTAAAGTTCAAATTCTTTCGTCCAGTTCACCAGGTCCTCAGAGCTCCACACCCACCAATTGGGCATCTGGTAATCCTCGGCATTATAACTCATGTCATGGCCGGCAAACAAATAGGCTCGATTTTCAAATATTCGAATATGGGGGTCAGTGATGCCCTGATAAGGCACAATTTGCTTATGGATCTGTGCGTTAGCAGGCAGATAAAAAGACAGGAAACCCATCAGTAAAAGGAAGATATGGCGAATCATAATCAAAAAATTTTGGGCGCGTAGCCGCTTAAATAAATTGCTTTAAAACTCAAGATATTAAGCCCGAAACAAATTACCCCACTGCCGCTGAGATACGGATTAAAGATCAACCTTTTATGCCTATGGGTCTTCATTAGGCTGCAAACCGCCCCCCATTTTACCTTAAAGCAACAAGGAGTATTTAGGATCATAATTGGAGCACCTTTAATCCAAGTCAATAACTAAAAGTCCAGCTTCAGCAAATAAAATCATGCCTCACATTCATAGAATGCCTGATTTAGCCAAAGCACCCTTTATTCCAACGCCAACAGAAGCACCAATATTAATCCACCACTTTAAAACATGCTACGCCTGATGATATGGCCATAAACACAGATATTGAATCACCGATAATTTGAAACTACTGATAATGAAACATTTTTTGATCCTTCTATTTTTTACGCTCAACATATTCATGGTTCAGGGACAGCCTCTGAATGTGACCTCCTTTGGAGCCGTTGGCGATGGCAAGACAGACAACACTTTGGCCATTCAACAGGCCATTAATGAAGCGGCGGCAAAAAATACGACACTTGTATTTCCTACCGGGCATTTCCTTTCCGGGATGATCCATCTGAAAAGTAATCTATGTATTCAACTTGAGCAGGGGGCCATTTGGCAAGCCACGCCCGACCTTGAACTGTTTCCTGAAATTCGATCGGGGGCGGATTTATCACAGGAGGGCGGCTACACCATGTCGCGAAGAGCTTTCATTTTTGCAGACGAAGTAAGCAATGTTACCCTTTGCGGGCAAGGCCTCATTTACCCTTCCGGCGACCATCATGAAGCCTTTCCCATGGATGAAAAAAATGGTGCCATGCGCCCCTACGGTTTATACTTTCGAAACTCGAAAAACATTACCATTAAGGATCTTGAGTTGAAAAGTTCCGCCTTCTGGATGTTAAGAGCCTATTTATGCGACGATGTTACCATACAGAATATCAACCTGTTCAATCATGCCAATACCAATAACGACGGCATTGATATTGTAGATTGCCATCGGGTAAAGATAACCGGCTGTACCGTTGACAGCTCCGACGATGCCATTTGCCTGAAAAGTGAAGCCCCAAGGGGAACCCATGATGTGGTCATCAGTGATTGTATTGTCAGTTCTACGGCCGGATATATTAAACTCGGAACAGGCTCCTTTGGGTCATTCAAACGCATAGCGGTCAGTAATTGTGTGCTTCGCCCTACCCGCGCCAAGGAAATCATTCATGTTCTCGGACACGCCCAGGGGATTACGGGCTTGTCGCTGATGTCGGTGGATGGTGCAGCTATTGAAAACATCAGTTTCAATAACATTATTATGGAGGGTATGCTTACCCCTATTTTTGTCCGCATCGGTAACCGGCATAAAGTCACACATCAGGAGTACAGCAAGTCACCGATCAGCCCAGGAACAATCCGAAACATCCATTACCACAATATCACAGCGAGCAATGTGGGTCCGATACCCGTCAATATTACAGGCTACCCGGGCCATTATGTTGAAGGGCTCTCTATCAGTCACGCCAAATTTGAATATGCCGTGGCGGGAAGCAAAAAAGATCTCCAGACACCCGTTGCTGAAAATTCCAACTGGTACCCTTATCCAGGCATGTACCAAACCAACTTGCCTGCTTCCGGAATGTATCTCCGTCACGTTAAGCATGTTTGGCTTGATCACGTCAATTTTATGCCAGCACCCGATGATCCCCGGCCCTGTATGCACCTTGAAGATGTGATTAATTTCTCGAGCCAGCAGACCACCGTTAACCACCAACTGCTAAAGCCTGAAAAAGACCTCACCATATCAGACAGTGAAGCGGTCAATTTTTAACCCACTGTAACCTATACCATAAATACTGCCCCTGAATTTACTGAAAATCGGAGGCACGGTAAACCATTATTATTGAAATAATACCATAGGCTGGCGGTCCATATCCTGCGACCAAAATGAAAAAAGAAGAGACCCACTGAAACCGATCAGATATCATGAATAAACTTTTGAAAATCCATTCGTACTTTTTATATCCATTGTTACTGATGTTCGGCCTGGTGAACTTTGCCTGTCAGCCGGTCAATAGCAATAAAGATTTCAACACCAATTTGAGCAGCCCCGACAAACAGTTGCAAATCAATCTCAATATTAAATATGGGCAACTGTTTTATGAAGTAATGACCGACCGTGGGGAAATCATTATTGGTCCGGGAAAGCTTGGCATAGACGCGAAGAAAGCCAATTTTGCAAAGCAACTGAAACTGGTCAGTTATAATCAACAGGAATCAATACTGGAATCGATGAACCTGATTGCCGGTAAACATCAAAACCTTACGGCGGAATACAATGAGTATCACTTTCTCTTTGCCAATGAAAAATCACAAAAAATGCAATTGGAATTTCGGATGTTCAATAATGGTTTTGCTTTCCGATATACTTTTCCTGAGCAAGGGCTGAAACAGCTCAATGTGCAGCAGGAGTATTCAGAGTTTTTCTTCCCACAGGGTGGAATGGCCTGGCTGCAACCCTATGACGAGGCGAGCCAATGGGCTCCTGCATATGAAAACATCTATAAAGAATACAATATTGGGGAAAACTCGCCCACGCGCAACGGCTGGTGCTTTCCCGCTCTTTTCGATTCGGGAAATCGCTATATATTGATCAGTGAAAGTGGCCCATTTGAGCCGTATGCCGCCATGCACCTTTCTCCTACCGCCACAAATGGCCGATACGCTATGGCATGGCCGGATTCCCTTGATGCCAATGGGCTCTATGCTTCCCAGCCGATAAGCAGGTTGCCTTTCAGCACCCCATGGAGAAGCGTTACCATCACCAAAAATCTCGATGAGTTGATTCAGTCGGACATGGTGAATTTATTGGCTCCCGCTCCAAAGGAAATGGCTACGGACTGGATCAAACCAGGGCTGGCATCGTGGAGTTGGCTTACCGCCCACAACAGCCCAAAAAGTTTTCAGGAGCTTAAACCATTCATTGATTTAAGCGCAAAGATGCAATGGCCATATACATTGATTGACGCTAACTGGGGAGAGATGAAAGATGGCAGTGTCGGTGAGGTTATAACCTATGCCAACAAAAAAAATGTCGGTGTTTGGCTGTGGTACAACAGCGCCGGAGGGCACAATATTGTATCGGAAGCACCAAGAAATTTACTCAACGATGCGGCAATCCGCAGAAAAGAATTTAAAAAGCTGCAGGAATGGGGTGTTAAAGGAATTAAGGTAGACTTTTTTCAGTCTGACAAACAGGAAATTATGGCCTTACACCTGGCCATTTTAAAAGATGCCATGGATCATCAGTTGCTGGTCAACTTTCATGGCTGCACCATACCACGGGGTTGGGCACGAACCTACCCCAACCTGATGAGTATGGAGGCGGTACGTGGCGAGGAAGTGTATTATTTTGGGCAACAATTTCCGGAAAATGCACCGGTGGCCAATTGTATTTTGCCCTTTACCCGAAATATCGTGGGATCCATGGACTATACGCCTTCCGTGTTCACAAATTTCGACCACCCGCACCTCACAACCCAAGCGCATGAACTCGCCCTTTCGGTCATTTTTGAATCAGGCATTCAGCACATGGGAGATCAACCACAGGTTTATGAACAACTTCCGCCATCGGTAAAAGAATTACTCAAGGGGATGCCTTCGGCTTGGGATGAAAGCAGACTCCTCGAAGGGTCCATCGGTAAAGATTTGGTGATGGCCAGACGCAAAGGTCGGGTATGGTATATTGCGGGCATTAACGGAGAGAACTTCCCCAAAGCTGTGAAGCTAAATTTGAATACTTTATCAGCGGGTGGCACCATCCATCTGTGTACCGACCACCCCTCGAAAAAAGGACTGCTAACCCAACCTGTAAAAATTGCCCGGCACAATATGATTGAATTAGATGCCTATGGTGGGTTTATTGGGAAAATTGAAATGCCCAGCTGAGACCAACCCTTGGCTCAACCGCCTTCGAGCCAGTACTGATGCTGTTATCGAAAGGCAAAATATTCGTCGATGGGCTGTAGCTACAAAAGTAACCAACCATTGAACCACCATCCGTAATGCTTTCCGACCAACATTTATACCATGCCAAAGAATTCCATGAGATATTTAAGTTTTATATTGATTTGCACGCTACTTTTGAGCTGTAGCCCACGAGAAAATACAAGCACCGATTTCCCACAGGTAAAAGCACTCATTCAGCGACAACTGCCGGAATGGCAACAAGCGTTTATTTTAAAAAAAGTAAAGCCTGAAAATCCCGATACCTTCGGCGAATTTACCATCTCAACAACCGCTGAAAATAAGGTTTTAATTTCCGCAACGGATCCCGTAGCGGCCTCAAAGGGGTTTTATCATTATGTAAAATATGTTATGCACGGCCACATAGGAAGGATGGGACGCCAAATTCCTGCCGTGGAAAAGTTACCCTCGCTCGCAGCCCCCATCTTCCATGCAAGTAAGATGCGTCATCGTTACTATCTTAATTATTGCACATTTAATTATAGCATGGCATTTTGGAAATGGGAAGACTGGCAACAGGAACTCGACTGGATGGCCATGCAGGGAATTAATCTGGTATTGGCAATTAATGGCACGGAAGCCGTTTGGCAAAGTACCCTGCGCCAATTGAATTTTACCGAGGAGGAAATCAATGCATTTATTCCTGGCCCAGCCTATACCGCATGGTGGCTGATGGACAATATCGAAGGTTGGCAGGGGCCCTTGAGTCAGGAATATATTGATCAGCAGGCCTTGCTTCAGGAGAAGATTATCCAACAGTTAGATGCCTTTCAGATGGAACCTATTTTACCTGCCTTTTACGGGATGGTTCCCAACAGCATGATCGATAAATTTCCCACGCATGCCTTCCATCGTGATGGGATGTGGGGCGGCCTGAATCGGCCAGCATTCCTTATGCCCACCGATTCCCTGTTCGGGAAGGTGGCTGATATTTTTTATCAGGAGCAGGAAAAACGATTCGGTAAAGCCCATTTTTATAGTGGTGACCCCTTCCATGAAGGCGGAAAAAAAATTGATGATATGGCAGCAGCGGCAGCGGCCATTTCCGCTGCAATGCAAAAACACCAAACCGACGCCACCTGGGTTTTACAATGCTGGCAGGAAAGCCCAACTGACGAACTGCTGCAGGGAATCGACCCGTCGCGGAGCTTGCTGTTGGATCTTTTTGGGGAAAAAGAACCTGCCTATTGCCAGAGAGCAGTTTTTCAATCCTTTCCTTTTCTTTGGTGTAATGTCAATAACTTCGGAAACAATACCTATCAGTTTGCACAAATGGACAGCATGAGCCTTGTTCCACATCAGTTACAAAACAATCGTAATTTCCCTAATTTTCAAGGAATTGGCCTGGCGATGGAAGGCAGCTATAATGACCCGATGCCCTATGAATTTTTTTATGAAAATGCATGGAGCGAAGAACCGTTGAAGCCCTCCGATTGGTTAGCTCAATACGCTTTTTCCAGATATGGCAGGAACGCTGTGGCACTATCCTCAGCATGGCAGCAATTGTATGAATCGGTGTACTCCAGTGCGGAACGATTTGAAAACATCATGTGTGCACGTCCGGATCTAAGTGCCTCCCGCGCCACCGCGTGGGGACCGGAAGGGGCACCCAAGTATTCTCAGGACTTGCTTAAGGCTGCATTAAAAAATATGTTATCTGAACAAGGCCAAGCCGATTTACCTTTAACCTATCACATTGACCTTGCCATGACTTTCAGGCAATACATCAGTGGTGAAGGCTATCGATTACTCCGTGAAATCAGTGCACTATATGAACAGGGAAAAATAGCATCTGCACAGGAAAAAAGCCTTGAGTTTTTGGCGCTTTTCGACCTGCTCGATCAAACCGTCAGACACATCCCACACCACTCCCTTTACGAATGGCAAAACAAGGCAATTCAAGCATCGACCAATCGTAGTGAAGCCAAAATATTCCTGCGAAATGCACAACAGCTCATTACCTTGTGGTCCAACGAGCAGGGAGCTGAATACCTGCACGACTATGCCTACAGAGAATGGTCGGGCATGCTGGATGGTTTTTATAAAAAACGATGGGAATTGTATTTTGCATGGCTTTGGGAAAAAGAAAAACAGCCCGACCTGCCTGCCCCCAATTTCTACCAATGGGAGAAATCGTGGGTGGAAAAAGCGGAGGTCATTCCGCCTGAAGAACCCACGGCCATCACCACAATTGTAGCATCGTACCTTGGTCAATCTAATAGCTGATGTCCGTTGCGCAAAAAAGCAGGTATGATGCTTTCTAATTCCTTACTGAGGATTGACCATCTAATTTTGTTGCTTGAAGTATGAGGTGTTGTTTGACCAGGAATTTCGGTCAAACAACACCTCTTTTTTTGTCCGCCATTTCCTTCTTAATTTCAAAACAGCCGCTTTTGACCAGCTACTTTATTTTGATCTATTTGTCAGGGCCTGTTGCGCAACTTAGTCCGATGAATTTAATGCAAAAAATTATTTCGTGGGCTGTACGGATTCCCCCAATGTCATTAGGTTAAGGATTTTGGGGGTGACTCAGGTATAAATTTGAAATGCCTGTAAAGGCATCATTCATTATGCCTGACGTAACCATTTGAATATAATTAAGGGAATACCTATAAAATCAGCGTTGTGTTAGACGTAAAAAATAATGTCTCTACAGGCTAACGTTCTAAACTTCATGATATTTCGGATGCACCTATGTGTGTCTCTAAACAAAATTTATCATGATTCAGGCAGGCACGTAGGTCAGCGCATGGGACACAAAAAAAGTCCTCCAAAAGGAGGACCTAAAAATGAACCTGTTGATGATCTTATAAAGTATAATTTGGTGATTGCATGATCACACCACCCGATTTATCTATTTCTTTCTGTGGCACAGGGTAATAATCTCTGCCGTCAATAAATCGAGGTTTTCCCGTGTTATAATCCACTAAAGTATTGAGCATCCCCCATCTTCTGAGGTCATTATAACGGTGGCCCTCAAAGCACAACTCCTTACGTCTTTCTGATTGGATAATTTGCAGCAGCGTTTTGCCTCCATCCATAAGGTTTTGTGTTGATGGATGCGGAAGGATCTCATCTCTCCAAGGGTTATAAAAAGCCCGGTCGCGAACCATGTCTATGTATTTTTTTGCATCCACCTCATTTTTGCCTACTTGCGTTTCTGCATACATCAGGTAGATATCTGCCAAACGCATAATAGGGAAACTTTCATTGTTACCAATCGCATTTAACGGCTCCGAGGTATGCCCCTTGGCAATCACAGGATCCTCCCTGTCAGAAAGCATTTCCTCAGGTTCACCGCCCACAACCCTTGGGTTGCGGTAATAGATGGTATCCCCTTTTTGGCGGATAAATGCCTTTAGTCGGAAGTCATTTTCTTCAAAAGTGCTGATAAATTCGTCGGTTGGCCTAAGGTTTTGATAACCACCAATATCGCCCATTGCTTCCAGCCAGATATTTCGTTGGGTTCCTTCAGAGGATTCTACGCCATCATCAAACCAGAAATTTCCACCACCCACGTCTCGGTCATAGAGTACTTCAAAAATATTCTCGTTACTGAATCGGTTGTTTACATTCCAGATATCCTCAGTGCTTGGAGTAAGTTGAAAGCCTCCATTATCAATAATATCTTTGAATAAGGGTGCTGCTTTGTCCATTTCATTTTTGAAAAGATAAATCTTGCCAAGCAATCCCTTTGCAAACCAGATGCTTAACCGGCCACGTTCATTATTCACACTGCCATCATAGGCCGCAGGTAATGCGTTAGCATCAATAATCTCTTGTAGATCTGTGATCACGAAATCATAAATAGCATCAATATCTACCTGAGGCACTGCAAACTCATCCATATTCTCTGTTGTTCGCAATGGAATAAAATCCCACTGTTGAATCAGCTGAAAATAAAACAGGGCACGCAAAGCTTTTGCTTCCGCTTTTACGCGCGCCACCAATTCGGCATCTTCCACCACTTCCGGTACCTCACGAATCACCATATTCGCCCGGCGGATTCCCTTATAGTGCGAAGACCACAGCCCCTGCAACTCACCACTTGAAAGCAAAAAATCAAACCGGTAATTCCCGGCAAGGTCTGCATCCGTTTCAATGGTAAACACATCGTTGGTCAATAGCCCTCTTTGCTTCCAATAATAATTGGCATAAATGCGCACATCCTGCAAATTGGAATAAGAGGTGGAAAGCATTTTTAAAAGGTCGCCATCGGTTTGGAAATAATCATCCTGAGCAATCAGGGTTTTGTTGGGCACCTCCAAAAAACTGTCGCAGGCCGAAAATGTAGCACAAACGAACAGACAACTGAACAATATTATTCTGATTTTTTTCATCCTTGAAAAAATTTATAAGTCTTAAAAATTCATTTGTACGCCCGCCATAAAAATCCTTGGGGTAGGCAGAGCGTTGTTACGGTATTCTACGGATGCTCCTGCAGACGACCCCGTATCCCAAACATCAGGGTTGTAACCGTCATAAGCAGTAAAAATGTAGGCGTTATTTACAGACACGTAAACCCGCATTTTCGTGATCAGCGACGTCCTAATCAGTGATTTCAGGTTATAGCCTAATTGAACATTCTGAATATTTAGGTAAGCCCCATTTTGCAGGTGACGATCGGAAAAATTCTGGGATGCTGTACTTGCAAAAATAGCGGGATATTCAGCATTGGTATTTTCCTCACTCCAAGTATTGCCCACCAATTCTGCCAGGCGATTATTCTTCAGTGTCGTGTTCGTCAATTGGTAAGCGTTTTGGTTAAAAACCTTAAAACCTGCTTTACCTTCCAAAAGGACGGAAAGATCAAAACCCTTATAGCCCATATTGAAATTCATTCCATAAAAATATTTTGGCAGCGAATTTCCAAGATTTACCCGGTCAGCATCAGTAATATTGCCGCTGTTATCAGTATCCACATATCGAACATCTCCTGCTTTGGCTAAAGGCTCCAAATCCTCACTCCCCTGATCCTGCTGATACAAACCGTCAGTCTTGTATCCGAAGAAATACCACATCGACTCCCCAACTTCAAGGCGCTGATTCCCTTCCATGATCGGGGTATCCTTTCCTCCTACCTTCACAAGCTCTGTAGCCTGATTGGAAATATAGGTGAAGTTTCCTCCGATAGAATAAGTGAGCTCTCCTTCAAAATTATCATAATTCAGACTCAGCTCCACGCCCTGGTTTTGTATAGAACCGATGTTCTTCAGCCCTACACCTAAAAAGTCCTTATCAGCATCTATTCCCGTTCCCAAATCACCCATCTGTTGCACACTAAGGATCATATCTCTGGAGGTTTTTTGAAAAACTTCCCCACTCAACCGTAGCCTGTTTTTAAACATCCCCACGTCTATCCCCAAATTTAACTGCTCTGAGGTTTCCCATCGGAGGTCTTGTGCCGGCAGCGATGCTGTAATATGTCCACTCGTATTAGGATTGGCAGCACCGCCTTCCCACGGATAATTTACATTCGGGTACATAGCGGCAACATAACGGTCTGAAAGCGACAAATCACGGCCAACTTCCCCATAACCCACACGCACCTTCAGGTTGTCAATCTTATCATTGCTGGCCATAAACGCTTCTTCACTGATGGTCCAGCCCGCAGAAATCGAAGGGAAATAACCCAGCCTGTTTTCTTTGGTGAATTGCGATGAGGCATCTGCCCTCAAGGATCCATTAATGGTATATTTGCCATCATAGGTATAGATAAAACGTCCAAAACTGGACAGCATCCTCTTGGTGAATTTGTCGGCTCCATAGGTCTGTTTCACCCCACCAATAATAGTTTCCAGACCATCTCGATTACCATCGGCGGTATGAAAAGTATAAGCAGTATTTTCATTCTGAATCACCCCACCGGCCGTCAGAACAAGGTCGTGTTTCTCTGCAAAAGTTTTTTTATAGGTCAGGTAGTTGTCCCAGAAAATCCCCCTGTACCAAGAATGGTTTTCATTATATCTCGAAAGGAGCGTTGCATAAAGTGCCGTCCCCTGATCCATTGCCGGGTTTTTTGTTTCCTGAAAATTGGAGCTGAAACTTCCATTGAGGTTGGATTTGAACGTTAGCCCATTTACAATGTCCACCTCGGCCCATAAGCTCACATTGGTACCAAAAGTTTGTGCTTCACGCACTTTCTTTTCATGAATATATACAGGGTTAGCTGTATTTACAGTACCGGTAATGTCTTCATTAGGAACGCCATAACCATGGGATTTAGTGTTTAATGGGTCATACACTGGAATCTGAGGAGCCGTTTCAATAGCCGCCCCAGGATTGGATTGTTCCGGTCTCCGCTTGGTATTGCTGAAATTGAAGAGTACCGTTTCTCCCAGGCGGAAACGCCCCTTTTTCATGCTTGATTTCACCGATAGATTATATCGCTGATAACCTGTTTCGAGCAACATCCCCTGCTGATCAGTATATCCCATAGATACCCGGTAGTTCCCGGACTCGCCTCCGCCGGCAGCGGAAAAATTGTAGCGTTGTATCGCTGCGGGATTGAACATTTCCTCAGACCAGTTGGTGGTATGGGTCAGGTCATCATTGCGCACCCATCGGTTCTGACGCACCGTTCCGTTGGCGACAAAGAGTTCATCAGCATAGGCTTTATACTGTTCTGTATCCATCATCTCATACAGGTTCATGGGTGTCTGGACACCATACTCCCCACTGAAGCTAAATTTGGCATCCCCCTTTACCCCACTTTTTGTCTTGATAATCACCACGCCATTTGCTCCACGATTACCATATATAGCCGCCGAGGCAGCATCTTTCAGTACCGTTAGAGATTCAATATCGTTAGGGTCCACGCTGATCATGGATGTCGACAGCACCCCGTCAATCACATACAACGGGTCGGACTGCCCGGAGACTGTTCCTACCCCACGAATTCGGACTTTTGTTCCGCCACCCGGTTCGGTGGAATTTGACACTTGCACCCCTGCCATTCTTCCTTGCATGGCCTGAGCCGCATTGGCCGTTGGTATCTTGGTGAGTGCTTCGGGTTTTACCATACCGATAGAACCGGTAATATCCCTTTCTTTTTGCTCTCCGTAGCCTATAACCACCACGGCATCCAGCTCTTTAACATCCGGGAACATCGTTACCTGAATTTTGGACTGGTTGCCCACTTTGACTTCCTGACTTTGATAACCAATGAAGGAAAATACTAAATAGTCCTCTTTGCCGGCCTGAATGGAGAAAGTCCCCTGGAGGTCCGTGACTGTTCCAATGGTAGGTTGACTTTTAAGCGTGATATTGACTCCGGGTATTGTAAACCCATCTTCCATTTGTACCACCCCGCTTATCTGTCGTTGGGCGAGGGACCAATGGCTGACGACCATTAATAATAATAACAATAGTCCCCTGGACTCCCATTTGTAAAAAATATTAAGATTCATAGTACCTCGTTAAGGTTTAGGAAAAAATGTAATGTTTTGATTCATAGCTAAATATATTAACAAAGCTATTGATATGGGGGGTATGAATTATCCATAGGGTTGGACAATCAAACCGCCAAAAAAAATTGTATCCCAATCAATAAATACTTTTAAAAATAAACAATATTAGCTTTTGAGTGGATATTTATACTCCAATTTTAATTATTTTTTAATGAATTGTTGCAGGTGAAACTTTCCGTTGCTGCAAAGCACCTTCAAATGATAAATACCCTGAGGCAAACCATTTAACATCAGCACCAGCTGCTGCCCCGATTTCTGAATTTTGGGATTAAACTTTTGGCCCGTTGTATTGAAAACATCAACGGCAGTGGCAACTTCCTGCAGTTCAATGATCAGCTGATCTTCAGCAGGATTGGGATAAATTTTCATCCCTAAAGTGGTCGTTGTTAGTGGATCGTCGGCCTTTATTGTGATGCCCACCGATGCGGTCACCTCAGGACGGCTAACCGACATTGCCAAAATTTCCGTCTGTCCTTCCGATAAGGCGGTTACCTGCCCATTTTCATCCACCGAAGCAATTGATTCGTCCGTACTTTGCCACACTACTTCTTGATCTTCTGCTCCTTCAGGCAGTATTTTAACTGTCAGCTGCAATTGCTCCCCTACACGCATTTGCCGCTCGGACTCCCCTTCGATGGTGATTTTTTCCACCTGTAAACCACCAAGGGCAATATCATCAACATAAAAATTATTGGGAACTGCCACCGCTACATCCGGCTGAATGATGATCTGATCAATTTGCAGAAAATCTGCCCGTTCCAGCGCATCGTCCTTTGTGCTAAAGGTCATATCCTGAATACTGAACTTTATTTTTTTCCATGCAAAAGGGCTCAAATCGATGCTTTCCTGATGTAATTCCAGCGCACAGGCCTCTTTTCCGTCCTCATCAAACTGAATCAACTTCACCAAAAGGCTGTTGGTAAAAACATCCGAATAAGTCAAAAGGGACAGGTAGGTATTATTTCCTAAAGGAAAACCGGTTGCAGGCTGTAAACCGAAACCTGCTCCGAAGGTGCTGCCTGTTTTTTCAAAATAGAAAACCCTTTCCGAAGGGTTGATTTGATCCCCTGTTGGATTATCAACAACTTCGCTGCGAAACGATTCGCCGTTACCATTCCACCCAAAGGAACCATTACCGTCCAACCAATTGAAGTCAGAGGTTTCAAAATCAATCATTACCCACTCAAGCTCCTGCTCTTCACAATCCTCGGCATCGGGATTTTCCTTGAACCGGAAATTATCAAAATACAAATCATAATCTGCCGCGGCATCTTCCGGATTGGAGAAGATCGTTAAGCTTTCCATCTTCCCACTGGCGGGAATGGAAAGAACAACCGTTTGCCATTCTGCTGAAGGGGTAATCGGTATGCGGTCATCCAGTTTTTCTCCTGAGATGGTCGTGATCGCATAATATATTTCGGTCAGGTCTTCGGATAAATACTGAAAGGAAAAGTCTACATGGCTGCACATAGATATGGGGGCCAAGGTTGGTGAACTGAAGCCCAGTAATTTCCACTGCCCGGGACCTCGGCTTACTTTCAGCACTTTTTCAGAGGTATTGATGCCTGCTTTCTGTGGGTTGTCGGCTTGTAAATCGATGGCCTCGTGACTACTGAAAATCTCCACCGCTTCCGGTTGTTTACCTTCCCCATAAACAGGGATGTGATCATCAAAATCTGCCAAAACAGTGTAAGAAGCAGCAAGGACACGCACTGAAAGCTCATCAAATTTTTGTTCATCGGATTCTGCTGTGGCCCGAACGGTAGCATCACCAGGGCCAACGGCGGTCAATGCCCCATCGAGCACCGTAACCACCGCTTCATCAGAAGAAGTCCAAATCAAATTTTTGTTGGAAGCCTGCTCAGGGAGTACTTCCACTACGAGCTTTTTTGTGCTGCCATCTATTAGCTCCAACACTCCCCCCTCAAAGTTAATTTTTACTTCTTCCACAGGCATATCCTGTAAATTGGTGTTGCGTACTTTTATGACCTGTTTTACAGAGCCGTCAAGGGTTTCCACGGTGATTGTTGCCTCCCCATCCCCGGTAGCGGTAATCCGTCCGAACTGATCTACATGAGCGACAGCGGTTTCAGAACTTGACCACTTTAAGGCGGACTGGCTGGCTTCAAGATTATCGAGGTTTACCGTTACCACCTTCGATTCTTTAAGGAACTGAAAATCGTTGATCTCTTGCGATGAAACAGTTATTTCCCCAATTTTCTGCGGACTTTGGGCATTGCGGTGTTGGCGGCCATTTACAAAACCGTAGGCGGTGGCCGCATGTAAAGAATTCTGGTGAATGGTGTTTTCGGTAAGCATTGGAGCGATGGCATTATGCGAAAAACGCTCATGCCCCGGCCAGTTCAGAACTGTGGGCGTCATGGAAAAGTTATGCCAGTGTTCATTCCAGGGTCCCTGTCCTCCAAGTCGTTCAATCCCATCGGCCATCGTTCTCTTGTAGGCCATTTCCTGCTGTTTGGCGGTAAAAGCCCAAGGACCATAAGGGATCCATCCTGGAAATACCCCCCAGTTTTCTGTGATTGTCCGACCATCCAGATTAAAAGCCCTTTTCACAGGCCTTGGCCCAATTCCTGTCATATTTGTACTATGCCGCGGGTTGGTGCCCAGAAAATAATCGGCAGTGGTATGCACCACATCTTTATACTGCTCATTCCCTGTAAGCGCATAGGCGACCATGGTTTCAAACATCCATGGCGTTGTGGCTTGCCCAACGAGCATCGGCATATCAAACACCCCACCCCAACGTGCTGCTCTTTTTTCAGCGGCATTCAAGGCGCTGTTCGTCGCGGTACGTTCCGCGGCAGCGCGCAAGCTCTGCTGTAATTCTGTATCTACATCAATATGATCGATCAGTAAATAAGCGTATGCTGCATATGCCTGATGGGTCGTAAAATTTCCGGCATTTTTAAAACTGTTCAACCCTTGTATGGCAATTTCATGATACTTGGATTTACCCGTAAGACGGAATAAATTCACGGCGGCATAAGTTTCATAGACCGTCAGGGGTTCAGGGTAATTATTCCCAGATTCAGGCTGATTTTCCGGCGCCGCGGCCCAATCAAAAGCGGCCTCAGCCTCTTCGATAAAATTGGCTTTGAGGTACGTCATGTCATCGAAAGTTTTAGCATCAAGCATCTCCACGGGCCATTGCTCAGGATCCCTTCCCAGCTTTTTGATGATCATGGCAAACTGCGCGGCCTCGCCGGCATACATATAAGTCATGAAGGCGTCCGCCTGCGTTACCAAAGTCGGTCGATGATCCTGCCACGAAGGGGTGCCCTCATGCTCGGGGTTCCCAAGGGTATTGTTGTAGGGATCTGCGCATACACGTGCACCACCTACCCCACCATTGGAGTACCCTGCTTCCTGCAAGGCTTTTCGCAGCCGGAAGTTAAACTTGATTAACCAGGAGGCTTCATCTACAATATCCGGAATCCCATTCCCACTTTCCGGAATATCATATTCCTGATCCGCAAAAAGCTCGGGAAAAAATTCATACATTATCATCAAAGTCATCGGGACGCGCTGGTGATGTGCATAGCTGTCCCAGTCGCCGGCATCCTGATACCAACCCGCCACATTCAGCACGTTGCCCTCTGCCGCACCAATAATCTGATCGGTGTTGTTACCACCATTATCCGCATTGTCCCAGTTCATATATGGGAAATCTGAATACACCACTTTATCGGCATAAGAATGACCTTCCTGATCATGGACCATAGGATTTTGAGTGATGGGTCGAATATAGGGTTTGCCCTCATAATTGGCTTCAATACGAATCCCACTCCGCTGATGGTATATGGCCCTTGCGGTAGCGTAATAGGCTTCCCACACGGGGTTTTCATTAATTCTGAAAGGAAAAGAGCAGCCCATTTCAGGGATGGCTACCCGATAATTTCCTGGCGCACTTAAGCCGGAGAAGTCTGCCTCATAAACATCTGCACCAAGGAAATTATTTTCTGGCGTTTCATCAGGCTGCCCCGTTTCCTGATTGTTTTTTGCTTTGCGAAAGGCGATTTTACCTTCGAAAGCCGTTTGGCCATTTTCATCGATTACCAAAAAAGTTTTATTGTCAAAATCAGACAAGTCCACACTGCCCATTGTTCCTGCCCAATGATATATATATGCATATTTAGGGGCCGCCGGCGCATAGCCTAGCGTATTGACATGAATGGCTTCGGATCTCAATTGGTGGGGATCAAAAGTCCAGCTGATATCACTCACCCCCTCCAAACCAAGCGCGGAAAGGTCGAAAGAATAATTTTTCCCTTCCTTAAGCGCTGAAGGCAACTCAAGGTAAATCCAATGGTCACTCACCCAACTTTCCTCAACAGGAGCATACTGCCCACCGGTCCACTCCAAACCCTGATAGCAAAAGGCTGATCCAATAGATTTACGCCCGACAGCCAAGGGGTTGCGTACCTCCGAAAAATCGGGATCATCAGTGGAAGAAACGCCATAACTTTCCACCGCATCCAATAAGGAAAAATCAAGTTCCGTTTTATGCACCTTTCCAGCATTGGCTGCAGTGCCATCATATTCCACCTCCCCATCGACAATAAAAATTGATATTAACTGATCTGTCAGTGGTAAGACTTCAACTTTGGTTTGTGCGTGTCCATAGAAACATAGCGTAACCAACCATAAAAATGTAAAAGTTGTCCTTTTCATCGGCTTAAAAAATTAGTTTACCCCAAGGTAAGTCTCCCCCACTTTTTGATGGTGGACTTTCAATTTAGCCTTGCGCACAGCGACGAATTGACCTCCAAATGTGAATAAATTATCCTATATAAATTGGCGGGTAAAACAAAGATTTACGCTCTGCATTTCATCATAAGGAGCATCTAAATATAGCATATGCGACATTGGCCCATAAAAAAGCCCTGCCGTATTTTTTGGCAGGGCTTAGGTAAGGTTTGATCAAATAAATTGAATGGCGCTTATGGGCAAAAGTCCGAAGATTCGAGCGCCACTTGCTTTGTTGCAGGAGGCTTCAGGATTAAATCTGCATGCTGATGACTAATTTCTGGGGCCCTTCCTGCGGATGATTAAAAGTGAGCCTTTTGGTGTTTTCATCATAATCAAAACGGTCCTCGGCTATGGCCTGACCATTAACTTTAAGTAATGGCTTTTGTGGAATATCACGAAAATCGAAAGTGTAAGAACGCGTTTCATTTTGTAATTTTCCATGCTGATTTACTTCAAACTGAATCGTATTTTCTTCAGCCGTCATCACAAAATCCGTCATGGAGTACTGCCCCGTTTCGTAGGCGCGAGAAGTGCCATCGTCTTCATACAGGTTAAATGCTCCCGTTCCCCGATAGGCCACCACGGTAAGGTGGTCCTCTGTTTGGGATGCTGTATTCATTGCCAGGTCAGCCAAAGGATATATTGTTCCTGAAGAGACAAAAACTGGTATTTTATCTATTCCGGCCGCGACCTGCTGCTCTCCGGGCTCGTAGATTTGATCGTCAAAAAAATCGAACCACTTCTGCCCATCCCCAAGCTTCGGAAGATAAACCAGCTGGCTGTCGGCACCTTCTTTTACTACAGGCGCCACCAGTAAATCGCCGAACAGGTATTGATCGTCGCGCTGCTTGACCGCAGGGTCATCAAACTTCATCATCATTGGTTTGATGAGCTGCTCTCCCTCAAAGGTTGTTTTTGCTGCATAAGAATAAATATAGGGGATCAGTCGATACCGAAGATTGAGGTACTTTCTGGAAATTTCCAGGGTCTGCTGATCAAAGGCATAGGGTTCGCAGCTTTGGTCCTCGCCAGAATGTGGCCTGAGGATAGGCGAAAAAACGCCAAACTGAAACCACCTTGTATAGAGCTCCGGGCTGGTGCATGCCTTGGGGCCATCATAAGCCTGCCAGTCACCTATCTGATCCCAAGCGTTGGTGAACCCACCAATATCCGAAGCAAAATGCGGCATGCCACTCATCGAACAGCCTATCAACATTGGCACCTGCAACGCCAGGGCATCAAAGTTTTTGGCAGCATCCCCCGACCAGTTAAAGGCGCCAAATTTGTGCATTCCTGCCGTTCCCGCGCGGGTAATATTGTAAAGTCTGCGGTCAGGGAAATCCTGCTTCATTCCCCGATCGAGCACCTGTGCAAACAGGTAACTGTAAATATTGTGAACCTTAGGTTCTTCCCCCATAAAAAACTGCCCTGCGGTGGTCGATACATCCGGCTCGGTCAGGTCCACCCAAAAGGCATCAAGTCCCAAATCCAGATTCGCTTTTTGTTTTTTCCAGAGCCAATCCTGCGCCGAAGGGTTGGTCAGATCAAGTAAAGCGGCAGATCCCGCCCAAAAGGAAGGCAAAACATAAGCACTGTCTTGCACCTTCATCAGCCAGCCTTGTTGTTTCAGAAATTCAAAATTCTCCGATGACTGATTAATCTGAGGCTCATTGATAATCAGTGTTTTAATATGGCGATCTTTGAGCTTCTGCATAAAACCTTTAGGGTTTGGGAAGTGGTTTTTCTCCCAGGTAAAGTTCCCCATATTATGGCTGTTGTCATTGTAGCCACCAAACCAGTTGGCATCAAGAATAATGGCATCAAGCGGCAACTGATTGGCCTGAAATTCTTCCACGACCTTATAAACTTCCTTATCGTCCTGATAGGAACATTTGCTTTGCATCAGGCCAAAGACCCATTTTGGTGGCAAGGACGGATACCCTGTTAGGGCAAAATATTGATTTTGAAGGTCCTGCAACTGCTCCCCTACGGTAAAATAAATCACCATTTGGCCGCCATCAGTTTGATAGGACCACTGGTTGGGGCTGGTTTTGCAAAGGTCAAAATTGCCGGTATAGCTGTTATCGAAAAATACCCCAAATTTTCGGTCAGTATAAAGGTAAGGGATATTTACCTGCAGGTTTTCATAAGGTTTGCTGTATCCGCCAACATGGTTATTGACCGTCGAAAAAGCATAGCCTTTTCGATTCACCGGAATGGTCTTTTGCCCCATTCCATAAAAGGCCTCAACCTTTTCAGCAGAAAAAATCACCTTGCTCTTTTTGGCCGATTTTTCATAGGCATTGATTACGGATAGGGTTTTGCCCTGCTGATCGAGCAAGCTAATTTGCCAGGGGCTTTTGGAGATTTTCAAGGCTGATGTTGCTCCCTGAAGCAAAAGTTGATCCTGGTGTTCTATTACTTTAGGAAGGATGAATTGTTTATCATCGATAAAGCTGAAATCATTTTCCGGCTGGTTCAGGAAAGCAAGCCGGATGTTGCCGTTGGCTAAAAAATTAACCTGCAGACTGTCTGAAGGCCCATTGATAAAAAAATCCTTGCCCTCTTGTTTAAAGGTGAAGGTATCATCCGTAAATTTTACGGTTTGGCAGGCACTAAACAAGCCCAACAAAAAAAGTAGAAGAATCCGCATAATGAACAATCATAGGTTAGAAGAAAAATACTATGCACAAAATCGTCTTTTTCTAACCCATGAAGGTCTACTATTATTTCAAATTGGGTTACTATTCAATAGGTAATTCAGCATCCTAAAATACGGTTGATTTGTACCCTGTAAAGTTATTATTGCTGAACCATTAAGTACTGAACAATGACTTGTGCGCAGATTAAACCGTGGACAATGAAATATCAAACAGTCATTAAAGGAGCTGCATCAGTTCAAACTCCACACAGCAGGCTGCACTTTACCCTGGCCATCAATCCCCATCTTCTTCGCCTCCTTCTTCGTCCAGGGCTTGTTCCCCTTTCTTGATAATTTCGTCGGCGGTATGCTCCAGTTCTTTTTCCAATGGGGCTGCCTCCTCGGTTTGCTGTTGCTGAATGCTGAACTTTGCAAACAGCGGAAAATGATCAGACCCAATGCTGGGCATTACTTTCATCGCTTCAATTGCTATTTCTTTGGAATTGAAAAGCAGATCAAGCGGAAAACGAAAGATCGGCACCGTTGCGGGAAAGGTATTGTGAAAACCATTTTTGATGCGGGCATCATTCAGTGTGGATATTTCTGAAAATAGCCGTGAACTCCTGGACCAACAGACATTATTGAAATCTCCTGCAACCAGGCAAGGGGTTTCGAGCTCACGAATCTGTTTGGCGATCATCATCAGTTCGGCATCTTTCTGCGCCGAAGTTGGTTTTTCTGTTGGGCTGGGTGGTGGTGGATGTATTCCCCAGAAAGAAAAGTCCCGTCCGCCCTGATCCTGTAACTGAACGTGAATGGCAGGACGGTCTTCGGAAATAAAATAATGTTCCTTCAGATGCTTTACTGGCAGCTTGGTATAAAAGTGCATCCCGTAGCGATTTTCCTTGGGGATTTTATAACAGTAGCTATATTCCTGCTCCAAAACGGAGAGGGCATCCTCCCACCTTTGGTTGCTTTCCATGGTCAGCAAAATATCTGGCTGGTGCTTTTTAACCATCGCTATCAGCAGGTGGTAATCTTTGTTTTTTTGCAGGACATTTGTACTGATCATCGTTACAGGATGTGCGCCCTGTTTTTTTCTGGCGATCAATAAATTCAGTGGAAAATAAGGTGCAATAATGTATGCCTGAAACAACATGGCCACGCCAAGAAACAGCTGTGCATATAAACCATAGGCGCCCCAATCTTTCATAAAATAAAAATTGACCACAAACAGCAAAAGCTGAATAACAACTACCTGCAACCTGACGAAATCAAAGAAACGGAAGGTCCAATGACTGACCCTCAGGCTGGGCAAAAAACTCATCATTGCAAAAATACAGGAAAGGGCAATAAAGGTGGTTGGCATGGGTAAAGGCTATTGGATTCCTCATACAAACCGTTCTCACGGGTGCATGCTGAAGAATCTGTCATTTTTTGGTTTGCTGAATATATACTATTCTTTAAGGATGTCCAAATAAGTGTCTGCCGTTTGAAATACCCCCTTGATATTCAGCCGGTTTTTTAAAGATCATTTGATGGATTGTACAACAGCCGTCAGTAATTTTCATCAGCCTACCTGTTAATAGTGGGCCGAATTTTGGGGATCGTCCATATCGTTGATTCGCAATAAAAACTTGTTGGTAGACCTTTTTATGCTGTTGATTGAAGATATTTTTGGTCCTGCTTTTATCCCCTTACATTTGAATCAACATAAGAACAGTATTCATCTACAAACCCACATCAAGACTATGAGTATATTAAAATCCACCTTTGCTTTTGCCATGCTGGCGATTTTCAGTGTAGGATTGGCCATTGCGCAGCCACCCGCCGACCGACAGGGTCCTCCAATGCCTGATGCCGCACAGATTGAAGCGATGATGACCAAAATGAGTCAGGAGCTTTCACTAAGTAGCGATCAGCAACAGCAGGTGCAACAGCTTTTCGATCAGCATTTTAAAGCGGTTGAGGAAAAGATGGCCAATGGTCGACCTGAACGATCAGAAATGAAGCAGCTGAAGGATGAGCTTGATCAGCAGGTAAATGCAGTACTTTCCGAGGAACAACAAGCGTTGTACGAAAAATATAAAAAGGAAAACCGACCTCAGCGAGGACGAAAAGAAAGAAGAGAAAAATAATCCATCCCAAAAATAGGTAAGTTGAAGCGTGGGCACTGTCATCTGGTGCTTACGCTATTTTTTTGCCCTGACCGAACCTGCGACGATACACAAATACCATCTGACTTGCATTATCTGAAGATTGCACCAATTCAATTTTCACTGAATTCGGCCAAATTGGTTTGGCTGTGGGCTGACCTGTAGGATTTCCTTCCTGAACACAATCATAATATGCCCCCTGATTACGATATCGCACATAATTGATGTGAATCGCCAAGATGTAGACAAAAAAAAGTGGCTTAACAAATACAGCATGAATTGGAAGGTATTCCCTCCGCTTCTTATGCCGCTATTTGCAAGCCACCTTTAAAGGGCGTTTAATTTTCGCCTATTTTATTTTTTGACAAATTTAGTCACTTGTTGATTTACGTGGATAACATAAACGCCTGTTGGCAATGCTGAAACGTTAATCACTTGCTGATTTTCTGTTGCCGCTTGTTTCAATACCTGCTGACCATTCAAGTTAAAAATACGGATGGCTGCACCCGCTTCCGCTTGTACTTTAATGATATCCGTCGCTGGGTTAGGGTAAACCTTGAGGGTATTTTTAGGGTCATTTGAAGCAATCACTTCCTCTTCAAACATGGCATAGAACATTTGATCTCCCATGCTTCCTTTTTCAATCACCGTTACGGCGTCACCTGTAAATTCGGCATTGGTATACCAACCTTTGAACTCGTAACCCGCTTTGGTGGCAGGTAAAAGTGCTACCTCCTCTTCGATGGTGTAAGTCAATGGGCTATCAGTTGTTCCCCCATCCAGCTCATAACTAATGGCATACGCTATCGTCATAAATTTAGCATAAAGGTCGCGATCTCCAGCCGAGCCTTCCTCAATACCTGTAAGCTCATCACCAGAGAAATCGGCATTGGCATACCAACCTTCAAAAGTGTATCCTTCCTTGCTTGCGCCTTCAA
This sequence comes from Persicobacter psychrovividus, assembly GCF_036492425.1. Lineage (NCBI taxonomy): Bacteria > Pseudomonadati > Bacteroidota > Cytophagia > Cytophagales > Persicobacteraceae > Persicobacter > Persicobacter psychrovividus. Next base: position 130,246 of record NZ_AP025296.1, on the reverse strand, counting down.
AAGTAACCGTTGAGGCAACAGTAAAGGTCGCTGGGTTGTTGATTGAATTTTCACCGCCATCGAGGTGGTAAGTGATCTGATATTGTGTCATTTCAAATTTAGCATACAGCATCAATTCTCCCGTAGTCCCCTGAGCGATTTCAGTGATTACTGACCCTTCAAAATTTTCATTGTCAAACCACCCGTAGAAAGTGTAATTCTCCTTCGATGCGTCATTCAAAGTGATCGCATCTTCTACCGTGTAGGTCGATGGATTATCTGCTGTTCCGCCATTCAATTCATAAGTGATATTGTAATCAATGACTTCAAATTTAGCATAGACGTCCACAGCCTCACTGCTTCCCAATGCAATACCAGTGATTGATTCTGTAAATTCAGCATCCTTGAACCAACCCATAAAAGAGTAGCCCGCTTTGCTTGCATCAGCAAAAACAACCTCTTCTTCCATATTATAATCCGCAGGGTTTGTCGTTGCATTTTCACCACCATCCAGATGATAAGTGATCGCATAACGTGTCAATTCAAACTTAGCATATAACATTAAATCGCCCGTGGATCCCACCGTAATTTCAGTAACCTGCTCACCAATAAAATCTGCCGTTTCAAACCATCCTTCAAAAGTATAACCATTTTTTGATGCTGCTTCAAAAGAAAAAGCACTGTAAACATCATACGAATCAGGGTTTGCAGCGACATGCTCCCCACCATTCAATACATAATCAATTTGATAAATGTCCTTTTCAAATTTGGCAAACAGGTTCAGGTTACCCATGCTCCCCTCCGTTACGCCAGTAATCATGTCACCTGTAAAATCTTCATTATCATACCAACCCATAAAAGAGTAGCCCAATTTCGTTGCGGGATCAAAGGTAAAATTTGAAAGCACCGTATAGTTTTCAGGATTGTCCTGAGCATTTTCACCCCCATTAAGCGTGTAAGTGATATCATAATTAATGATGTCAAATTTGGCAAACAGGTCATGATCCGTATGGCTGTTGGTCATGATTTGGGTGATCTCATCTCCAGTAAATTCCTCATTTCCGTACCAGCCCATGAACTCAAAACCTGCTTTTGTTGCTGGCGCAAGCGTGATGTCCGCGTCCTCCATAGTGAACGTTTCCGGGTTGCCCTCACCGTTCATGCCATTATCCAAATGGTAAGTGATTTTGTAATTGGTAAGTTCGTATTTTGCATGCAGCACCAAGTTCCCTCTTGTTTCTGGCGTAATTTCCGATATTGGATCCCCTTCGAATTGGTCATTTTTGAACCAGCCTAAAAAGTCATAGCCTTTTTTTACCCCATCAAGAATTGAGAATTGGTCGCCTGCGGTATATTGCTCAGGATTTTCAGCAGGAAGTGAACCGCCATCTCTGCGATATTGAATGGTGAAAACCGCAGGAGCATATTTTGCATAAATGGATTTTCCAGCCAAGGTTGCAGGGGTAAATTCCGTAATAGGATCGCCTGAAAAATCTGCTGTATAATACCAATTTTCTACCGCAGCCCCTTCTGCTGTTAATTGCTCATCCAAGAAATTTTGATTGACATCACTCAAACCATCAGGGAACGTCAAAGACGTAATTTGATTTCCCGCCAAAGCTTTCTGGTTAATTTTAGTAACCGTTGCAGGAATTTCGATGGTGGTTAATTGATTCTCTGCAAATACCGTATGCGTTAATTCTGTATAGGCATCATTATTTGGAAGTATTACCGTTTGGATATTATTGTTCTGGAAAGCATAATTCGCAATCACCATTACCTTGTCAGGAAATTCAACGGCCTCTATGAGATTGTTCTTAAAGGCTTCATTTTGAACCCTTGTGATGGTCGAAGAAAAAGTAACTTCTGTAATATTATTATCACTGAATACCGCTTTACCAATATTAATCCAGCCTTCTCCGAAGGTTACTTTACGAATGTTTTTATTGGCCAAAACGCCTTCATTAAGTTGCGTTACTTTTTTTCCCGCATCGTTGACAATGGTTGGGATTGTCAAATTAGTACCCCCTGGGTTCTGAGAAAAATCATAAGTAACTCCATCAACCTGGTTATTATTACCCCCTGTAAGCACAAGGTCTTCAAGGGTAAGGGTGTAATCAACTGCCTCCTGTGCTTTTGCATTACCCACGGTGGCAATAAATACAAAAAACACCATGGCAAATCTTAGTAAGTCTTTTAGCATTACTCTGAGTTTTGGTTAAAAAATATTGTGGTTAACACTTGATGATAACCACTATTTTTTCCGCCCTCCTTTGCTTTGCCCAAATGAAACAAACTTTGTTTTTATCCCCAATACAGGGTTTTAAAGGCGTATTTACCACTATGCTATTGCAAATCAGAAGTCTTTTATTTGCCGAATTGGGAGAAATTGAGATTTCTTTTCCTGCTGAAAAAGTAAACTGGGGTGACTATCAGGCCACCATAAAAAAAGTGAAAGCCCCTTCGATATCAGAAGAACTTTCACTTTTCACGGTCTTGCAAATGATTAAAAAAAACAAGGCGCCTTGCCATAAATTCAACTTTACAGCAACATGCCCCGGTAAATCTGTTACCAGAAAGATCGACGGTTAAGCCCTCTCCTTTGTCTTTTTCCTCTGAGGTTAAACCCTGCAGTTATTTCATGAGAACCCGAACTGACGGTTTGGATGCCATTAATTTGATAATCGTAAGAATAGGCGAACATTAACCCGTTGAGTAAGTCCATGCCAAAAATCATGGAAACATCCTCAAGTCCACGCAGGGAAAGCCCACCCCACAGAACAGATTTATACCTCATTTTCAGGTTGATGTCATACTGAAATTCATCGAAGGAAACTGTTTTCATCAATACCGAAGGAACGAAATCCAACTCTCGGGATAATTGAATACGGTAGCCCCCTGTCAGTAAATAGTTTGGTCGAAGTGATCCCAGTTCAGTCCCAAAGCCATTACTCAAATTGAACTCCGTTGCAGAAATACCCGCAAACCAATTACTGCTGTGCAGCCAAAAGCCCAATTGTAAATCGGGGTGCAGGCTGTTTTGTGCGTTGGCTAAAATGGGGTCATTCTGATCGCCCACATGAATTTTTTCTTTGTCGATCTGGTTGCTGATCAGCCCAATTGCCCCACCTGCTGCCAGCCTGATCGAAGAGTTCAGGGAAAGGTGATAGGCATAATTTCCATACATCCGAACCTGATTAATCGCACCAATCTGGTCGTTGAGGACATAGCCCCCCACCCCATGATGCGGTGCGGTCTGGGAATTGTGCGCCCTTCGGTAACCCCGTCGGCGGGCACTGCTGCTCCCCTTCGCACCCTGGTGCCCAATACTCGAATTTACACTCCCGAAGTAGGTTGATGGAGCGCCATCAATCCCTGCCCACTGGTTACGGTAAGCAAGCCGGAAGGCGGTGTGCTCATCGAGCCCCACCACCGCAGGGTTGATCACAATATAGTTGACCATATACTGAGACATTTGCATGGCACTTTGCCCAAACGCATTGCTACCTGCAAGTACAAAAAACAGAAGGCTATATTTAATATATGATTTCATGCTCAATAGAATTTAAAGGACGATATGGAGGTAACCTGTTTGGTGCTTTTCACCCTGCAGCTTGATGATGTAAAAGTAAGTTCCCGCTTGCAGTGGTTGCCCCGTCTGACTTCGGCCATCCCAATCGTTACTGTAATTGACCTGCTGATAAACCTGTTGCCCGAGCCTGTTGAAAATTTGCAGCTCTGTGTTGTTGTAACTTTCAATCGTCGGAATCTCCAGGTAATCGTTTGCCCCATCTCCATTTGGGGTAATCATATTCGGAACTTCGAATTTCTCTATACAATTCACAGGCACTGATGTCAGCAATTGCCCCACCTGCTGGTTATTTTCATCCAGCAAGGTGAAGGTTACCTGAACTTTTCCACGCTCTGGCTGCACGAGTTCGGCTGCAATCGGCTGCTGCTGCAAAGTTGTGTTTGGCAAACAAGGCAACAACACCTCAACATCATCCCGAAGGTCAGGCATTTTAAGGACACAGTTTGGATTGGCGATCAATTCCTCCGACAGCTCAAATGCCAACACCTTATCAGGATCGATCACAACATTTACCAGCTGCTGACAGATTTCCACATTCCCCCACTGATCTTTGACGCTCCAGGTAACGATGGTTTCCCCTTTCGGGAAAAACTGCGGCGCATCGTTGGTAATTTCTGGTGCCAGCACCCAATCGTTCACCACAGGAGTATTCAATTCCAGCGCAGCATCACATTCGCCATCGTCCGCAAAGGCCGTTACCTCTGCAGGGCATGATTTGATGATTCCCCGATCGGCAGGATTTTGCACGGTAATTCCCTGACGACAGGTTACTGATTTTCCATCCTCACCTGTGGCTGTCCAAATAACATGATGCTGACCAATAGGTAAGGTTGCCGGGGCATCCGAACTGAGGGTAAATGTTTTGCCACATGGCGCCTGTACTTCAGGTGCTTCCAATACAGGTAAAGTGGCAAAATCTGCTCCTGCATCAGGCATCAGACTTATATCATCTGCACAAACAATCTCCAATTCGTCGCCGGGGTTTACCGTCACCATAAAGGAGGCTTCCGCTGTATTTCCTGCAATATCGTAGGCCGTAACGGTTACCGTATGCACGCCGACATCAAATTGGCTGCCCGAAGGATGGCTCAATTCAATACGGTCAAATGTACAATTGTCGGTACCTGTAATTGGTGTCCAAGTAACTTCAGCCACACAACTTCCTGCCGTTGTCGCTACAACAATATCCGAGGGTAAATTAACAATCGTTGGGTTTTCTTTGTCCTCTACCGTTACCGTGAAGCTGTCGCTGATCGTGTTACCCGAGTTGTCCGTCGCCGTGTAAACAACTTCCGTTACGCCCAAACCAAATACATCACCTGAATTGTGCGTCGAAGTTAAGGTCAATTCAGCACCTGAAGAACAGTTGTCCGATGCCGTTGGCAATGTCCAAGTTGCTGTCGCATCGCAAGTCGATGAAGCGGACAATACAATATCCGAAGGTAAATTAACAATCACAGGTTTTTCATTGTCCTCAACCGTTACCGTAAAGCTTTCGCTGATGGTGTTTCCCGATTTGTCCGTCGCCGTATAAACAACCTCCGTTACGCCCAAGCCAAATACATCACCTGAATTGTGCGTCGAAGTCAAAGTCAATTCTGCGCCTGAAGAACAGTTGTCCGATGCCGTTGGCAATGTCCATGTAGCCTGCGCATCGCAAGATGAAGAAGCGGACAAAACAATGTCCGAAGGTAAATTAATAATGACTGGATTCTCGTTGTCTTCAACCGTTACCGTAAAGCTGTCGCTGATCGTGTTACCCGATTTATCCGTCGCAGTGTAAACAACTTCCGTTACGCCTAAACCAAATACATCGCCTGAATTGTGCGTCGAAGTTAATGTCAATTCTGCGCCCGAGGAACAGTTGTCCGATGCCGTTGGCAATGTCCAAGTTGCTGCCGCATCGCAAGTTGATGAAGCGGACAAAACGATGTCCGTAGGTAAATTAATAATGACTGGATTTTCTTTATCCTCTACCGTTACTGTAAAGCTTTCGCTGATCGTGTTACCCGAGTTGTCCGTCGCAGTGTAAACAACTTCCGTTACGCCCAAACCAAATACATCACCTGAATCGTGCGTCGAGGTCAAGGTCAATTCTGCGCCCGAGGAACAATTGTCCGATGCCGTTGGCAATGTCCATGTAGCCTGCGCATCGCAAGTCGAGGAAGCGGACAATACAATGTCTGAAGGCAAATTAACAATCACAGGTTTTTCATTGTCCTCAACCGTTACCGTGAAGCTTTCGCTGATCGTGTTACCCGAGTTGTCCGTCGCCGTGTAAACAACTTCCGTTACGCCCAAACCAAATACATCGCCTGAATCGTGCGTCGAAGTGACGGTCAAATCAGCACCCGAGGAACAGTTGTCCGATGCCGATGGCAATGTCCAAGTTGCCGATGCATCGCAAGTCGATGAAGCTGACAAAACAATATCCGAAGGTAAGTTAGTAATGACTGGATTCTCTTTGTCCTCAACCGTTACCGTGAAGCTTTCGCTGATCGTGTTACCCGATTTATCCGTCGCGGTGTAAACAACTTCCGTTACGCCCAAACCAAATACATCTCCTGAATTATGCGACGAAGTCAAAGTCAAATCGGCGCCTGAAGAACAGTTGTCCGATGCCGTTGGCAAAGTCCATGTAGCCTGCGCATCACAAGTCGATGAAGCTGACAAAACAATGTCAGAAGGCAAATCAACAATCACAGGTTTTTCTTTGTCTTCAACCGTTACCGTGAAGCTTTCGCTGATGGTGTTACCCGATTTATCCGTCGCAGTGTAAACAACCTCCGTTACGCCCAAGCCAAATACATCTCCTGAATTGTGCGTCGAACTCAAAGTCAATTCTGCGCCCGAAGAACAATTGTCTGTCGCCGTTGGCAATGTCCAAGTTGCTGTCGCATCACATGATGAAGAGGCAGACAAAACAATGTCCGAAGGCAAATCAACAATCACAGGTTTTTCGTTGTCTTCAACCGTTACCGTAAAGCTGTCGCTGATCGTGTTACCCGATTTGTCCGTCGCCGTGTAAACAACTTCCGTTACGCCCAAATCAAATACATCGCCTGAATTATGCGTCGAGGTCAAGGTCAAATCAGCACCTGAAGAACAGTTGTCCGATGCCGTTGGCAAAGTCCATGTAGCCTGCGCATCACAAGTCGATGAAGTGGACAATACAATGTCCGAAGGTAAATTAATAATGACTGGATTTTCTTTGTCTTCAACCGTTACCGTAAAGCTTTCGCTGATGGTGTTTCCCGATTTGTCCGTCGCAGTGTAAACAACTTCCGTTACGCCCAAACCAAATACATCACCTGAATTGTGCGTCGAGGTTAAGGTCAATTCTGCGCCTGAAGAACAGTTGTCCGATGCCGTTGGCAATGTCCAAGTTGCTGTCGCATCGCAAGTCGATGAAGCGGACAATACAATGTCAGAAGGTAAGTTAGTAATGACTGGATTTTCTTTGTCTTCAACTGTTACCGTGAAGCTTTCACTGATCGTGTTACCCGACTTATCCGTCGCCGTATAAACAACCTCCGTTACGCCCAAATCAAATACATCACCTGAATTATGCGTCGAAGTTAATGTCAAATCATCACCTGAAGAACAGTTGTCCGATGCCGTTGGCAAAGTCCAAGTTGCCGATGCATCGCAAGTCGATGAAGCGGACAAAACAATATCCGAAGGTAAGTCAGTAATCACTGGATTTTCATTGTCTTCAACCGTTACCGTGAAGCTTTCGCTGATCGTATTACCCGATTTGTCCGTCGCCGTGTAAATCACCTCCGTTACACCCAAGTCAAATACATCGCCTGAATCGTGCGTCGAAGTTAAGGTCAATTCAGCACCTGAAGAACAATTGTCCGATGCCGTTGGCAATGTCCAAGTTGCTGTCGCATCGCAAGTCGATGAAGCGGACAAAACAATGTCCGTAGGTAAATTAATAATCGTCGGTTTTTCTGTGTCCTCAACCGTTACCGTGAAGCTTTCGCTGATCGTATTACCCGATTTGTCCGTCGCCGTGTAAACAACTTCCGTTACACCCAAACCAAATACATCACCTGAATTGTGCGTCGAGGTTAAGGTCAAATCAGCACCCGAAGAACAGTTATCCGATGCCGTCGGCAAAGTCCATGTAGCCTGCGCATCGCAAGTCGATGAAGCGGACAATACAATGTCCGAAGGCAAATCAACAATCACAGGTTTTTCGTTGTCTTCAACCGTTACCGTAAAGCTTTCACTGATCGTGTTACCCGATTTATCCGTCGCCGTGTAAACAACCTCCGTTACGCCCAAACCAAATACATCGCCTGAATCGTGCGTCGAAGTCAAAGTCAAATCATCACCCGAGGAACAGTTGTCTGTCGCCGTTGGCAAAGTCCATGTAGCCTGCGCATCGCAAGTCGAGGAAGCGGACAAAACGATGTCCGAAGGCAAATTAATAATGACTGGATTCTCTTTGTCTTCAACCGTTACTGTGAAGCTTTCGCTGATCGTGTTACCCGAGTTGTCCGTCGCCGTGTAAACAACCTCCGTTACGCCCAAGTCAAATACATCACCTGAATCGTGCGTCGAAGTCAAAGTCAATTCAGCACCTGAAGAACAATTGTCTGTCGCCGTTGGCAAAGTCCAAGTTGCTGTCGCATCACAAGTCGATGAAGCGGACAATACAATGTCCGAAGGTAAATTAATAATCACAGGTTTTTCATTGTCCTCTACCGTTACCGTGAAGCTTTCGCTGATCGTGTTACCCGATTTGTCCGTCGCGGTGTAAACAACCTCCGTTACGCCCAAGTCAAATACATCGCCTGAATCGTGCGTCGAAGTCAAAGTCAATTCTGCACCCGAAGAACAATTGTCTGTCGCCGTTGGCAATGTCCATGTAGCCTGCGCATCGCAAGTCGAGGAAGCGGACAATACAATGTCCGAAGGCAAATCAACAATCACAGGTTTTTCGTTGTCTTCAACCGTTACCGTAAAGCTGTCACTGATCGTGTTACCTGATTTATCCGTCGCCGTATAAACAACCTCCGTTACGCCCAAACCAAATACATCGCCTGAATTATGCGTCGAAGTTAATGTCAATTCTGCACCCGAAGAACAATTGTCCGATGCCGTTGGCAATGTCCATGTAGCCTGCGCATCGCAAGTCGAAGAGGCGGACAAAACAATGTCCGTAGGTAAATTAATAATCGTCGGTTTTTCTTTGTCTTCAACCGTTACCGTGAAGCTTTCGCTGATCGTGTTGCCCGACAGGTCTGTTGCGGTTACGGTTACTTCGGTTGTGCCCAACTCAAAAGCACTCCCGCTGTTAGGTACGACTTCAAGGTTCGAAATTCCACAATTATCACTGGCGATAATTTTCGTCCAATTGACCACCGCATTACAGTTGCCCGCATCGGCAGCAACCGTCATATCTGCAGGTAAATTATCGATCGAAGGCAATTGCTCATCTTTCACCTCAACCAATACCATACACTGATCGGTGGCGCCTTTGGCATCCGTTACGGTCAGTGTAACCTCATTGGGTCCAATGTCAGCACATGAAAAAGAGGACTGACTTAATGCGAAGCTCAGGTCATCGCCATCGACATCAGTACTGGCATTATTCACCTCGCCAGCGGTTAATGTGGCGTTGCCTGAGGCATCAAGTTTGACCGTCAATGCGCCAACACAATTGGCCACAGGCGGACGGTTATCCGCTTTCACTTCAATGGTAACCGTCCCTTCATTAGAGACAAAATTCTGGCCTTTATAATCGGGTTGATCATAAAATTTATATTTGAAAGAAACCGTTTCGTGCTGATACAATTCAGGCGTGAACACCACCTGTTGCTTCGTTTGATCGAACACCACGCTCCCCTTGCCCTGATAATCAGAAAAGACAAAAATAACTTTTGAAGCAGGTACCTTCAGGTGATCACCATCGGCATCGGTATCATTGCCCAGCACATCAAGCGCAATCACACTCAGATCATCCGTTGTAAAGTGATCATCTTTAGCCTGCGGTGCCGAGTGATTAATATAATCAATTTCAATATTTATTTTAGCTTCCGCCTTATCGCCATCAACATCACTGACCTCAAAAGTAAAACTGTCTTGCCCATAATGTGGCTGAGTGGATTGATAAGTATAGGTGCCATTGGCTTGATCGATCGTTACCATACCCTTGGTGGGTGCGCTCACAACCCTGTAGGCAATACCCCCATCACCAATTCCCGACACGATAAATGCACGTGTTACCGATGTCCCTTCATCCAGTTGAAGATCTTCTCCACTGGCCACGGGAAAATCATTTACATTTGTGATTTTTATATTGGCGCGCGCTTTTGATTCCCCCACTTTGGTTTTCAGGGTATAATAAAAGTACAATTCGCCATAGTAGTCTTTTTCAGGTTTAAAAGTAAAGGTACCATCATCATTAAAGGAGAAAACACCTTCATTTGCTGTAATATCTGTTTCCTCCAAAATAAACTGAGGCTCATTACTTACCCCTTCGTCATTGAGCGACACATTGCCTGAATAGACCGTTCCCACATCAGATTCCGAGAACTCAAACTGGTCATTTTTTGCCAACGGTGTAACGTCATCATCCAAAATGGTGAAATAGAAATCATCATTTGCAAATTTCAGGTTGGCAGGCTGTCGACCATCTGATGATGCAGTCACCTTTATTTTTCGGGCACCGTCCACCTTGTAGTTTTGGTAGGTCTGTACCGTGAACGAAACGGTCTCTTCCCCTGCAGGAATGGTTATTTTGGCCTTGATCAGCGGATCGTAATAGCCCGTATGTTCAAGTAGATTTTCCGTTGAAACGTAAAAGATATAATCGTCAGCACTTGGAATCGTTACGTTTGCCGTAAAAGTGACCAAGTCCCCTTCTGTTACCTGCTGATCAGCAATCGCAATCACAGGGTCGCCACTGGCATCAATAATCGAGGCTTCAAGCGCAGTGGTGCTGCCCGCATTGCCGTCCGCTACATCTTTAAAATTATAAAACTGTACTTTAAAAAATTCTTCCGATTCAAAGAGCTCGTCTTCGAGGGTTTCAATTTCAAATGTTACGGAAGATTTACCCGATGGGATAGATACCGTCAGGCCATCAACCTTCGTATAATCCAAACCTGCTTCAGCGGTCAAATCCTCTGTCCTGTAATCAAAAGTAATGTCTTTCCCACTGACGGTATTCACTTCCCCCTGCTGAAGCTGCGCCGTAAGCACGACAGGTTTTCCTTCCACAACAGGATCGGCGGTAATTTTGACCACCGGCATAGGGTCTTCGTCTTCAATGGTAATGGTGGCGGTAATTTCATCCTCGATGCCCGCACCTTCAAAACCTTTGGCATTCACGGCATTGGAAAGTGTGAGGGTGAAATTTTCCTGATGCTCATCAATGGCATCATTAATAATGCTCACGGTAATCTGTTTGTTGATCTCGCCCGCGGCAAATGCAATTGTGCCTGAATTTGGCGAAGCGACATAGTCCTCCCCTGCCACGGCAGAGCCATCAGCAAACTGATAGTCAAAAGTAATTTCCTTTTCAGAACCGTAAAAACTCGATGTTCCATCGGAGAGGCTCACGGTAAACGTATAATCAGAATCCTGCCCCTCTTTCAGTAAAATACTGGTCGCATTGATTTTCAGAAATGGCGGTTCATCGTTGTCCTTGATCGTTACTTTGGTCTCAAGCTCATCGGCGATCATGGTCGCATTATAAGGCTCATAGAGAATCAGCTTAAAAACTTCATCATATTCATCGAAAACATCATCCGTAACCTGAATAATAACGCTGACCTCTCGCTCTCCGGGATCGATCCTGTTTGGAGGATCCTGGATCTTATAATCCTGAAAACCATCACGCTGGTTGGTGGTAATATCCTCCTGACGCAGGGAGAAGAAAACGGGCTCATCAAAATCCTGTAATTTTTTTACCTTGACGGCGATTTCTCCTACCCCTTCATCCACCTCTATTGAAGCGGTGCTCAATTCGAGACAAGGGTAAATCATGATCGGATCGGATGGGAATGTTTCGTCTCCGCAGCCTGTTTCAGCCGTTACCCGATAGGAACCGACATCCTGAACGGCGTAACTACTTTTGTCCACTCCAGAAGCGTCGGCTAATAAATTTCCGTCTTTGTACCAGTTGAAAATCCAGCCATCCTGCGGTGCACTCACCTGCAATTCGGCATCGCCAGCACAAAGGCCATATTGTTCCAGTTCAGGAGTCATTCCAATAACAGGAACTTCTCCGAATCCTGAGTAGTAACCGCCAGCGCCGATGTCATTGTTAACGATGGTCAGTACCACGTTCACCGGAGAAATATTATCCGCAGAACGCACCGTATAGGAATCATGCTGCGCATTGATGGCGTGTAAATACCAACCGGGTTTTTCCTGCACTTCTACCCCACCGGTCAGGCTTTGCACAGCACCACCGTCGCCAACCAATTCCAGTTCATTGGTACGGGCAATAACCTGCATCTTTGGCGTTCCGAGCGTTTTGGCATAAGAAACAGAAACCTCGCGGGCGCCATTACAGTTAAGCCTCGGCACCAAAAACATGCCCGGCGTGTTTTGCCCACTGCCATCGCGGGCACCAGCCACCGTTTGAAATACATAAACAGGGTGGTTGGCTTCAAGGTACATATACCCTTGCCCATCCACAACCTTATATTGGTCATTAGTGACAATCACATAATCGCCGGCAGCATTCAGCCCACCGCCCAAAACGTAATCCGACCCATTGACCTTCAAAGAAGTATTGGCCTCAGTAGCGACAACAATCAACTGTTCGATCTCTTTACGGGTCGATTCTCCGGGTCCGCGAGCTACAATGTATTCCTGCCCAACATATTCTATCGGTACTAATTGATCAATACCGATGTCGTGCCCGTAACCACTGCCACCACCGCCATTCCATGATCCGGAATTGACAACAATCGGCTTTCCGTTCGTTTCCAGCAAAGTACCATTGACATCATTAACCGCCATGCCCGTTCTCTGGCCATCAGCAAAATGATAACTCAAAATCACCGATTCTCCCTTGTTCAGGATATATGTCTCTTTGCCGTCTACCAGCAAGTCATAACTTTTTGTGGCCGGATTAAAGAACTGAAAGCCATGCTGATTTTTGACATCTACCTGCGTACCATTTTCAAGGGCCATAAACGACAGAAAGTGATTTCGACGGGAGTCCCTGTTGTCGCCGTTGGAGACCATATGACCGGTGAAAAATTTAGTCCCTTTGGCAAATTCCCCCTTGGAGGTCAAGATTCCTGCCTGCGGACTTGCCAAGTGCGTGATATTGACAAAGAATTTCTGCTCCGGATTTGAGGACTTGAAGGTCAGGCCACCAGCAGGTAAGACCGTTCCCGACAGGTTACGTTCCGTAAGCAACAAAAATTCATTGATCCTTTTATTCACCGTAATCTCTGTGCCATCCGCCCTTCTCAGGATGTAATCACGCAATGAGTTGGTTTCATCGGTATTGTCGGTATTGAAAATTTCTTTCCCCGCCCCATCCGTATCGGTTCCTGACTTGTAATCGGCCAGCTTAATCCGCACGGGCTTTGATTTACTGACCTGATAGGTTTTGAAAGGTACCTCACTGCCATTGGAGAAATAGCAGAGCTCCACCGTAACCTCCGAAGATTCATTGGTTGAGAGAATCGCAAAATGCTCATTAACATCATGCTGATATGTTCCACCTGAAGTACCATTCTTATACAAATCATAATAAAATGGCGGTAGATAATGTACATTACTCTCCTGTGCTACGGCAAATTCTGCGGTAAAGAACAGTAATGTAAATAAAAAAAACAGAACAGGTGAAAAAAAATGCTTAGGTAGATGTTGCCTCATTGACTAATATATTACTTGCTGATTGATATAGATATTAACGACACCTTAGAGCAAGAACATTTCTATCCAGCGGTTTTGTAAAGGCCATAAACCCTTACGCTACTGACCTGACAATCTACGAAAAAGTAAATTTTGAAATCAATTCTTACTATAAAAGTCGATCTATAATACACACTTTTAGCAACTTTGCCAATCTAAAGCTAAGTTTATTCTAATATCAAATTTAATCCACAACCTTACACCAAAAAAGCACAGATTATTCGGTCAACAGGAATCAAAATACGCAGTAAAAATATCCCAAAAGGGAATATCCAGCATATTGACCGTGGCATTCATTACATTATACACTCCTCATTGTAGGTGAAATTTGCATGATCCCTTAGAATAAAATCAATGAAAAGTTAAATTTTATGAATTACCCTGCTTTTTTTGAAAGCGCGATTAATCAATAAATTTCCAATAAAATAAGATGATCAATACCGTACACAACACTATCTATAATTATTCAAAATTAATAGTTGTTTAGCCTACATTATATACCATAAAGTATGTCAATTCTTACGAAAAAATTAATGGACAACTGAAAGGCATCACTCGACTGAGCACTGATATTGATTGGAGAAAAAATGAAACATCAGGATAAAAAATGCTCAAAATGGCTCAATAGGGTACTTTTGTAATATTTTGGAGGTAGAAGATTTTTTTCATGAAGACATTGGCACGATGCGAAGTTGCTGCTGAAATTTTTTGGGAGAGCAGCCCGTATTTCTTTTGAATACCCGATTGAAATAGGACAAACTGTTGAAGCCGCAATCAAAGCAAACATCCTTCATATTTACTTCCGGATTTTTTAGGAGCAACTTCGCTTTTTGGACTCTTTCTTCCATAATAAAAGCAGTTGGCGACATCGCCATTTCATTCCTGAAAACCCGGTGAAAATTTGACTCGCTCATGCACACCTCGTTGGCCAGCATTTTAACATTTAAAGGTTTGTCAATATTTTCACGGATAAAGCTGATAACATAAGAAAGCCGATGACCGGAAAAATGGGCGGGGGAATCGATATATGCCTTTTTCGTCTGCGTCTGTAAAATCCTTATAATCAACTCCTGAATCATCATGTCCACGAAGGTATCTTTGCAGGCATGTTGTTCAGTGGCTAAAAACATGATGCGCTGGATAATCTGCTGAATAGCGCTATCATTTGTAAAATGAAAACCAACATCGGCGAATTCCCACTCGCCATCCGCTTTCATTTTGTGTTCATTTAAATAATTAACGGCGACATTAATTTTTTGCTCGGCAATCGCCATCGCCAAACACTGTGTGGGGTTTGTGGGATTGGCTTCCAGAAAATCGATGTACATGGGTTCGTCGGCAGGTAAAATTAAGGACTCTCCCGGAATAAAATCAAAACAGGAACGGTCCTGCAAATGCATCAATTTTTTGCCGCGCAACATACTGGCTAATATGGGGTCGTGAAAGTTGAGCAGTACTTTTTCAGCTTCCTGATAGGTTTCAAAAACATGCAGCTCAACATTCTCAAAACAATAAGAAGTTTGATTCTCTACCAATGATTCGAGGCGTCTCCCACTCAGTAGCGCGTCCGTTAAGTTTCTCATCATAAAAAATAGTGGTTTATTTAAATTACTTATTTTTAACCACTTAACCAACACGGAAAGCCACCAACTTTTTTAAGCTACACAAAGGGAGTTTCCATACTCTTTGATCGAATAGTGCCGGTTTTTGGCTGAATAGTTCAAAAATTTATCCTTCCAAAAATTTTAACTTGATTAAAGACAAACAATAGGCGACACCTATCGCCACCATTTTTCAAACTAAAACCCAAATTATGAGCAATGTAGCAACAAGTGCCAGCCGCACTTACGAGAAACCAACTTTTAAAAATCAGTATGAAAATTTTATAGGTGGCCAATGGCTTGCCCCTGCTGATGGGCAGTATTTCGAAAATCGATCACCAGTAGATGGGCAGGTATTTACAAAGGTGGCGAGGTCGTCGGAAGCTGATGTGAACAAGGCGGTCGATGCTGCTTGGGAAGCCGCTCCGCAGTGGAACAATAGTTCTGCCACAGAACGGAGCAATATTTTGCTCAAAATTGCCGACCTCATGGAAGCCAATGCCGAGAAGCTCGCAAAAGTGGAAACGTGGGACAACGGTAAGGCGGTACGAGAAACCCTGGCTGCTGATATTCCCCTTGCCATCGATCATTTCCGCTACTTTGCAGGAGTGATCCGGGCGGAAGAAGGAACAGCCACTGAGATCGACGCTTCAACTGTTTCCCTCAATATTCTCGAACCTCTGGGAGTTGTGGCGCAAATTATCCCCTGGAATTTCCCCATCCTGATGGCCGTATGGAAATTGGCACCGGCCCTTGCAGCAGGAAATTGTGTGATTTTAAAACCTGCGGAACAAACCCCAGTGGGTATATTGGTTTTTGTTGAATTAATTCAGCATCTATTGCCCAAAGGTGTGCTTAACATTGTGAATGGTTTCGGTCTTGAGGCCGGCAAGCCATTGGCCTGCTGTTCGCGCGTCAATAAAGTGGCATTCACCGGGGAAACCACCACGGGGCAGGCCATTATGGAATATGCCTCAAAAAATATTACTCCTGTTACCCTTGAGCTCGGCGGAAAATCTCCCAATGTGTTCTTCAGCAGTATTATGGAGGCCGACGATGAATTTTTTGATAAATGTATTGAAGGCGCCGTCATGTTTGCCCTCAATCAGGGAGAGGTATGTACCTGCCCTTCGAGAATTCTGGTACAGGAGAATATCTATGATGCATTTATTGAGCGGGTGATTGAACGCACCAAAGCCATAAAAATTGGACATCCGCTCGATCCTGAAACCATGATGGGCGCACAGGCTTCTGAGGAACAGTATCATAAAATTCTTTCCTACCTTGACCTGGCAAAAGAGGAAGGCTGTGAAATTTTAACCGGTGGTGGACCTGCAATTCAGCAGGGCCTTGAGGGCGGCTTTTATATTCAGCCTACCATCCTGAAAGGCAATAATAAGATGCGCGTATTTCAGGAGGAAATTTTCGGCCCCGTGGTTTGCGTAACCACTTTTAAGGATGAAGCCGAAGCGATAGCAATTGCCAACGATACGGCCTATGGGCTGGGCGCTGGGGTCTGGACACGCGACACCCACCAGGCCTACCAAATTTCCAGAGCCATAAAGGCAGGTCGTGTATGGGTCAATTGTTATCATGCCTACCCTGCACACGCGCCTTTTGGTGGCTATAAAAAATCGGGAATTGGCCGTGAAACCCATAAAATGATGCTCAACCATTACCGACAGGTGAAGAATATGCTCATTTCCTATGACAAGCAAGCCACTGGCCTGTTTTAAAATCAAAATCCAAAAAACACCTTCCGCATGATCGCCGAAGGTGTTTTTACTTTTAAGGTCTATTGCCACAAAAACAGGTTTGGTCTTTGCTCATTAATTCGCCCATTAAAAGATTGGCTGGATGTTCAAACTGAAATCCTTCTCCTTGGCCGCCTCAACACTTCAGTCATGAGCTTTCCGCGCCTTATGCCAATCGGCAGTTTCCCTCTACTCTTCGACCTAAAAAAATCAGAGCACTCTCTTCCTATCGACGATTTCCTTTGCTGACATTCTATCCCAAAACGCGAATTTTGGTACATTTTACCGCAGGAATATAGGGTAATTTCCTTTTGCCCGCTTTTATAAATGCGTGTTTAATTGCAATGCGAATTTTTCGGGCGTAAAGCGTCGATTAGGCCGTGTTCAAAACTTAAAATTCGCAACGAAAAATTAGCGCATTGTAGAAGTAATCAATGATTCAAAATCAATTGCGATAATCCGAATTTGCAGAAGAATGATCAATTTTTAAACACGCACCATATTAAATCAATCAATATGCTATCAGGCAAAGGCTGAGCAGTCCAATTTCAGTAAAACGTTCCGGACAGCGATAGTCAACGATCAGGAGCAAATGATGACCGTTATATCATTTGGTTCACCCGCACCTGAGGAATATTGTTGTATTACTCTTCACTTACCTTTTTTTAAGCTAATGAAATACTTTTTTCTGAGTCTGTGCCTAAGCGTCTGTGTTTATTCAGCGAAAGCACAGCAATGGCGCAATGATGCCGAAGCAAAAATTGAAAAACACCGAAAAGCATCGCTTAAAATTCAGGCGGAAAACATCCCCTCCTCTGGGGATTACAGCATTCAAATCCGCCAAAAAAAGCAGGCCTTTCGCTGGGGATCAACGGCCAATATCAAGCAGATTCAAAAACTTACAGCACAAGGCGCTGCCCTTGGTGCCGACCACCCTTACTACCATCATCTGCTGAATTTCAACTCGATTACCGTTGAAAATACAGGAAAATGGATTGCATGGAATAAACCTGCCCGCCGAGAAACTTATCGGGAACTTCGGCAATGGCTCAGGAATAACCAGGTAGACAACAGGGGGCATGGCACGATCTGGGAAAGCACGAAATACAATGCGGTACCGAAAACGCTGTTGCAGATGACTGATACTGCCGATATCCGCCGTCAAATTTATGCACATATTGATAATCAGTTGGAAGCCCTGGCAGATGACGTTTATGAGCTCGACCTGGTCAATGAACCTGTGCATGAGGACAAAATTGTGAAAGATATTCTGAAGGTGGAAAATTTTGCCCAAGAGCGTGCCAACTGGTACAATTATGCCAAGGCAAAAGCACCAAATTTACCATTGGTGATCAACGAGTTTCACCTGATCCAAAACGGTAATGACTTCCACCTGGAATTCGGTAAATACCTCCAGGAGTTTTTAGCGGCCAAAGGCACCGTAGATGTGATCGGAATGCAGGGGCATTTTTATGGCCCGATGCCCGATGCACAGGAAATTCAACGCAGAATCGACGAAGTTTCCCTTCATGGTATTCCCATGCATGTTACTGAATTCGACATGGCCGACAGCTCGTATACGGCAATGGAGCGGGTGCTTTACCTCTGTTTTGCGGAACCACTCATGACCGGATTTACCCTTTGGGGTGCCTGGGATGGTAACCAATGGAGGGACAGTGGGGCAATTTATAAAGCCAACTGGGACCTGAAAGAAAGTGGAAAAGCCTATTATGATCTGGTGCATGGCCAATGGCGCACCGACCTGACTTATGTACCAGCAGGTACTGCCGACTCCTTTTCCGTATTTAAGGGCGATTATGATATTATCGTTACCCATCAGGGTAAATCCAAAATTTATCCGGTAAAGCAGCTTCTTGATGATACCGAGCTCAGGGTTGACTTTGCTGATGTTCATCTCAAAAGCCCAACAATCAATTTTACTTCTGATTTCCCCGATTACCGTGCCCCCCATACACCGTTGCAAGTGGTTGCCAAAGGCAAATCTCAGGACCCTATAAAAACCATACAGCTATTGGTGAATGGCTACCCCGTGGCCAGGCGTCAGTTTGAAAAAGCCAACAGCAAACAACAGGTAGAATTCACTTGGGCCGGCTGCATTACAGGAGAAAACCGACTGCAGCTTGAAATAACTACCGAGCAGGGACTTGTGCAGCGGTCAGCAATAAAAACCATTATGGGCTATGCAGAACACAGAACAGCCCATCAATCAGGTCCGATAAACCCCTGATAAGGTATTGATTTTGGAGTAGAAAACTCACTTTTAATCATGCGCAAAAGAAAAGGCCTGCCGAAGAAGAAAAATACAATTTCTATCGGCAGGCCATTTTATTTAAAAAGCATTTATCTTGCGTAAATCTGAAGGCGGATAACCATAGTGTTTTTTAAACACCCGACTCATGTGCGCCACATGACTGAAGCCCATATCTTCGGCAATATCGCTTAGGGTATCTGCAGAATGCTGCACTTTCCTGCGCACTTCCTCAATCTTCTGCAAGTTGTAAAATTTAAGCACTGGATGCTTAAAAATACTTTTAAACAAGCGGTTGAGCTTTGACACACTCATGCCATGCTCCATGCTGAGTTCTTCAAGCCGCGGAGCATGATCCATGCGCAAAAGAATCTGATTTTTGATGGTAATAATTTTATTGAAGTCATCCGGATGAATCCTGTCCGGTGTTCCCTCTGCAGCATCCAGCTGAAATTTTTCCTTAATAGCACCCAGAATATCAATCGATCGGGAAAAAGGGGTTGAATAACGCCCATTTCCTGTCTTTCCGGCCATAAACATGGTTTTCACGTACTCCTCAACCTCGTGATCCAGCGGAAAATAATAGATCCATGGAATATTGTCTCTGGTCATTTGCTCCTTCAATCCGAAGTCCTTATCCAGGCCAAACATATTGTACAAACGCCTCGGGTACTTGATCGTCAGCCAGCGTGCTTTAACACCCGCCGGGTATTCAATTTCAAATTGCTGATTCGAACTGTACATAAAGATGCCGTTACTGTCAAAATCATTCCCTCCCTCAAGGTTTAAAATCACTCCGGAAAACCCCACACGGACAAAAATATATTCACTGTCAATTTTTGGAGCATGGAAAAAATGGCAAACATTAATCGTTTCCATTTCACATAACTCTACAAAAATATCATCCATGTACTTATAACTTTTGACATTGAGTTTGATTTGTGCTGAATCGACATGAAGCTCCCTCCCATCCCAATCGCCCTGTAACTCATCGGCCAATTTTTTCAAGTTGATTTCGGAATCTATTTGACTGAATCTAATCGTTAATGCTGTTGTTTTTTGAGGGGACTGATGTGTTGACATGGATGGGCGAAAATGCTTATCAAAAATATTTTACCCCAAAATTAACAATATAATCAAGATGCCCAATTATCCGTGCCCTGTTTAATATTCATCAAAAGAAAATCAGTTCATTGATAAGGGGATTCTAAACGGTACAAATCAACTTGATAAATATAATTATTTTTATATCAAAAATGAATCATCAAACGATGAAATACAATGGACTGACGTAAATATCGGCCTTAATCATCCTTAAAGCGGGTTTTATGCCGGTAATTGCCCCAATTACTCTTTTGACGATAACATGCAAATTCTTGCATTGAACGTGCAAACAAGAAACCACCGGAATCATGCACCTTTGTAAGGTCGGAAGGCGGGAGATACAAAATAAAACAGAGGATCATTTTTTCCCGATTCCCAATACTCATCCAAAAAATACATGAAGCATGAATCTATCTACAATCAAATTTAATAAGCTTTTGCGCGGTGGTTTCTTTCTGCTGACCGCCCTGTTACTGAGCATGCCGGCCATGGCCCAGGAGGAAGCTGCGGAGTCGCAAGACAACGATGAAGAGCGAATTGCCAAGGAGCTGGCCAACCCGAACACTACGCTCGGAACTTTCGCCGTTCCCATAGATTTTATTCAATACAGCGGTACCCTCAATGGGGCCAATCAGCAGTTTGGTGTGGTGGCCAATTTTCAGCCGAGCCTCCCGATTCCGTTGTCGCCGGGACTTAACCTTTTCGTGCGTCCGCTTATTCCATTGGTGATCAGTCAGCCGATTTATGGCGATGGAGGCTTCGAGCAAAAAGGGGTTAACCTTGGGAATATCAGTGCTGATATCGCCATCGGGAAAACCTGGCCGTCAAAAACGATTACCATTGCCGGGGTGTTTGGGGGCTTCCCTACGGCTACGGATGAGCAACTCCGTTCGAAATTCACCACCATGGGGCCTGAGTTTATGGTCGCACAGATTTTCAAATGGGGGGTTGCCGGTGTGATGATCAACCACGCCTGGAGTTTGAATACCCTCGATCCTGTGGAAGCCACTCAGATGGGCATGCATTCGCCGCTGAATATGGGCTTGGCCATGAGCGCCGGAATGGGTAGCCCAATGTTGCCTGCCTCGATGAACGGCGAGCGGGCGAGCATCACTGCGGGTCAGTATTTCTACACGGTAAACCTGAAAAATGGATGGCAAATTCAGGGGCAACCCACCTTTGCCTACAACCACAATGGAGCGAAGGGCAGCCGCCTGACCCTGCCGGTCGGAACGGGGGTCAACAAGGTAACACGCATTGGCAAGATGCCGATCCGACTGAGTGTGCAGTACTGGCACTATGTGGCCGCGCCGGAAGGTTTTGGCCCGAAAGGACAAATCAGATTCCAGATTGCACCAGTAATTCCATTGCCCTGGTAATTTAATTTCGAACATCTATCACGATCAATAATGTCAAATATTTTCAAACTTGCCCTGAGCTTATTGCTGCTGTTTGGTTTGCAGCAAAATGTGGCCGCGCAAAATAACTTCCACAACCTCAGGGGTTCCGAGGAAGACAGCGTGATGACGACCAACTTCCCTGGTGCATGGAAATTGCCCGGTACGGATATGTACATGAAATTTGGCGGGTATTTCCGTCTGGATGCCATTTACGACCTCACCGGGGCAGGAAGCCGGAATCAGTTGCTCATGGGGCAGATACCCGTACACGGAACGCCTGCAGCCAATGCCGGGCCGTTCTTCAATATGCACCTTCGTGAAACCCGTTTCAACTTTGATATCCGCAGGAAAACAAGCCTGGGCAAGGACCTGAAATTTTTCATGGAGTTTGATTTCTTCGATGAGTCTTTGCATGCCGGGGTGCCGCGTTTGCGTCATGCTTTTGTGAAATACGGCAACCTGCTGATCGGACAAACCTGGACCAACCTTTCGGATCTACGGGTTTTCCCTTTCATCATGGATTTCTCGGCAGGTGATGCCCTGTTCGGCGGACGGTCGATGCAGGTGCGCTACGAGCAGAATTTCTACAAAACCTGGCAGTATGGTGTGGCACTCGAAATGCCGAGCCTGGGTGGTATTTACAACCCCTATGAGCTCGCCGGAGAAACCATGCCGGTGATGCCACTGCTCTCTGCCCGCATTACCAACAACAAAAAAGATGGCAGCATGATGATGTTCGGCGGACAAATGCAGCAGGTCAGATGGTATGGTCTCAAAGAGGGACCCAACGCCACAGCGATAGGTTATGGGCTGGTTTTCAATGGCCGGCAGATGATCACGGACCGCCTTTTTGGTACCTGGCACGCGGCTTATAATAAAGGACTCACCAATCAGATTCTTATTTTCGGCGGAACGGATCAGGGGGCAGTACTGAACCCTGACGGTACTCTCGACACCGAAGAAGCCATTACTTTGGCCCTTGGTGGCGGATACAAAATCACGCAGAAAGTATCGGCAAATGTGGCGGTGGCCTACCTGAAAAGGGGCGAGCTTGCGGAACGTGAGGAGCCGACGCTGAACACCGGACTGATGGGGCACGCCAACCTGATCTGGAATATTGACAAGCAAACCACCACCGGTGTGGAATACGGATGGGGAAATGTGGCCAATCTGGACGGCGCCAAAGGACATGCCTCCCGCTGGCAGGTGATGATTAAATATGCCTTCTGATCAAATGTTAATGCGATCAGTTTGTTGCGAGATTAAGTCATGAGCAAGTCATGGAACCGGGTCATGATTAAGTCACGAGACGGAGTCTCGCGACAGATGATTCAATTTATGGAGGCGATAGTAAGTTTTATAGCTGCCCATTTGAAAAATTGAATAGCCTTTTTCAGGGCAATAAATAATAAAAAATCTGTTTGCCGATTTTATGCAAAAGCTTGAACTGAACATGCAAACAAACTACCAGAGAAAGCTTGCATATTTGTAAGGTCATCAGGGGATAACGACAATCGCTTATCTCCTGGGAATAAAAAAAATACATCGATCAAAACAATAAAAATATGAAAATCAAACATCTTCTTCTATCCGCCTTCGTGTTGCTGACCAGCGCCAAGGCATCTTTCGCCCAGGATGGCGAGCTGAAAAACTTCACTTCCATGCAGATGCAGGGCATTGAGCAGATTACCGTTGATGTTGATCTTGATGGAGCCGTGGACCGACTGTCGAAAGCCGTGCAGTTCAAGACCATCTCCAATCAGGACCGTGAGGATTTTGATACCCAGGCATTTGATGATTACCATGCATTTATCAAGGAATCTTATCCGAATGTGCACAAGCATCTGAAAAGGGAACTGCTCGGTAACCCGCGCCCTTACAGCTTGCTTTACACCTGGGAAGGCAGCGACCCAAGTCTGGAGCCGGCATTGTTTTACGCCCATCAGGATGTTGTTCCTGTGCCGGAAGACTCAAGGGATCAGTGGAAAGAAGACCCTTTCTCGGGTGCAGTGAAAGACGGCTATATCTGGGGACGTGGGGTGCTGGATGATAAAAACCAGATTCACGCCATTCTTGAGGCCGCAGAAATGAGATTGAAAGAAGGATGGCAGCCAACACGAACCATGTATTTTGTTTTCGGACAGGATGAAGAAGTGGGCGGAAATGAAGGCGCCAAACATATTGCTGATGTGCTGGAGCAGCGGGGCATCAAAAGATTTGCTTATGTAATGGATGAGTCTGCACCACTGACACCAGGAATTTTCCCGGGCATTAAAGACAATACGGCTTTGATCGGTATTGCTCAAAAAGGGTTTATCAGTCTTGAGCTGGAAATCAACGGTATCGGTGGGCACTCTTCTATGCCACCGGAAGAATCCAACATTGGTATTTTGGCCACAGCCATCACCAAGCTTGAGGAAGCACAGTTCCCTTACAAAATTCACCCTGCCGTACGTCACCAGTACCGTTATATGGGACCGGAACTTGATGAAAAGAAACAGCCACTTTATGCAGCGGTAGCTTTTGGGAAAGACGGTGAAGTAACGCCAATGGAAGAGGAGTTTATCGATGAAATGTCCAAAAATGAAGTTACAAGAGCGATGCTTCATACCACCATTGCCACCACAATGTTCAATGCCGGAATCAAAGACAACGTATTGCCGCCTACGGCCACTGCTGTGGTGAACTTCCGCCCGATGCCAGGCGACACCCCAGAGGTGATCATTGAACACATCAGAAAAGCCATCAAAGATGACCGCATCACCATCCGTGATATTTCGGCATCCACACCGGCAACAAACATTGCCGACCCTACCGGTAAAGGATATGAAGCCCTTGAAAAAACCATCCGTCAGATCTGGGGTAATGACTTGATCGTATCACCATTCTTTGTGGTCGGCGGATCAGACTCAAAACACTTCCAGGCCAAAGATTTTGCCCCCGATGTATATACCATCACGGCGATTCAGCTTGAATCAACCACCGAGTTCAAAGGTTTCCACGGTGTAAATGAGCGTATCCTTGTAGATGAATATGCCAAATCCATCGGCTTCTTCTACCAGATTTTCAACAACCTCGAAGTTTTGGAAAACCACCTGTAAACACCAGAAACAAAAGATCATAATCACCACACTACTTAAACAGTAGACACTTACCACACCCCACGAAGGCCGCACCAATAGGTGTGGCCTTTTTTAATGCTATAAACTTTAAAAAAATGAAGAAAAGTATGTAAAAAGGAGCAATTGTACTCAATCAAGGTAAATCGCACGAAAATGCCCCCTAATAATTGATTTTTTGCATTTAAATAGGTCTATTTTTTAATAATGATAAATTAGATGCCTTTTTTTGCGCTTTTTTTGCCGTATCTGTTGCATCTTTCAAAAAAAAGTACGACCTTTAAAATGTGGAAAGGGAACAACGGTTACTTTGAAACACATTTTTTTGGTTGTTGACCATGTAGTTGTTAATGACAGTTTATTTTTTTTCAGTATATATTTTTTTGTTTGACTGAAGAGCGATTTTTTTTACATAACGTTTTATTTAAATCATTTTAAATGGTTAAAATCAATACTATTATAAAGCAGTCCTTTTAGGACTGCTTTTTTTTGTACCTGAATCATTGGCCATATTTAATTGCGGAGGGAAAATTCATTTTCCTTAGCAAACCTACAACTACCGCAAATAGCCGTTTGCCCGAATTTGTTTATGTATTTCGATAATATCTTCGGGAATTTCTGCCATCAGCAACCAGTTGACATCCAGCCCGTGGTGAATGCTGGTCCGCATTAGTTTATCACTGCTGCTTATCAGGCTACCGAGCGCCATCAATTGCTCATTAAAATCGAGTTGATAATCATCGTGCAGACTTTTTATCAGACATAAAATTTTGTACGTCCGCGCAACGATATATATGCACAGCTTGGAAACCCTGCTCGGGGAAAACCCTTCTATATGCACTAAATTGCCATTTAAGCTTTCTGTGAGCATCACCAAATTCAGTCGTATTTCACCGTATTTGTCTTTGGTTTGCTTCACATGATCGGTAATCATACCGCTGATATCCCGCATCCCCATCATTAAATAGCCGGGGCTGTAAAAAGAATCCGTTTCATAAGCGACCTTTTTGATCACCATCGCTTCGACCTCGGAACGAGCCTCCTCAACAGTGTCGGTGCTGACCAACTCAAAATACAACCGCTTCATCAGCATGGGATCCTTGCGCAACAAACGTAGGATTAATTTGTCTTTCTCTTTTTGTGGAAGATTGCGCAGCGCTTCCTTAAATTCATGGTCTATTTTCATTTTCTAAATCTTCAAATATCGGGAGATTTCATCAGCAAAAAGTCATTTCCACTGGTGAATACGACAACAACAATTTGGCACAGCAAGTGCTTTTATTTACTGCTGAACTTATTGAAGTGGCTGCCAATTACAATATCTTATATATTTGAAAATGATCCAAATATCAATAGCCATCAAAAAAGGCTGCCCAAAATGAGCAGCCGTAAAAGTCTGTTATTCAATATCGCGAACACAGCGGACATAGTTGAATACATACCGAACATCCCCTTGTGGGCCAAAATACTGAGGATAATCGGCCAAAGAACCACTTTTGGGATCGCTACGCTGGCAGCCGGCACCATGCACATCCATCAACTGACCGTGCATCTGCCCCTGTCCCTCGCCAAAAGCAATGTACACTGCTGAGGCATATGGATTCACGCCATCCAAATGTGTGGTGCTCGTCCAAAAGAAAGGATAATGACCACTGTTACCTTCTGGATCAGTGATGGACGAAATTTCGAAGATAGGGTCAATAGCTGCGGAGGCTGAAGTCTGTGGTGATCGGGAATAATCTACAATACTTTGCAACTCCTTGGCGTTGGGAAGGCGCCAGTTGTCATGCCCTGCAAGCGTAAGAGATTCCGCATAAGCCAGCGCCTGCTCCCAATCTCGCCCCTGTCCATCATCTGCCTGTTGCCACATTAATCCAGTAGCTAAATCACTGACCGTCCCATCGCCATTATCAACCAACTGATTTTTTCCATAGTCAGGATTCGACCGCACCAGCCTGACATACATTTTGTTTTCCTCTCCTGTCGCTTTCGATTTCAGTGGATATCCCTTGATTCTCCCATCTACAAAATTAACCCCAAAGATGGTTTCATCGCCATTCATTGTTTTGCCTACGTACTGATTCGATGACCACGTCTGTGCATCAATTTCACGCTCTCCAATTTCGGTATCGCCTAATGGCTGATCAAAATAATCCGTATCAATAAAAGGGGTAATAGCATGCTGCCCAGAAACCATCCCATCAAACAGCATCAGGGAATACAACTCCTTCAGCGTTGGCACCCGCCAATCCTGATACCCCCCAAGTGAGGCATTTTCAGCAAAAGTAAAGGCCTCTGTGAAAGTCATTTTCGCTCCCATTGATTTTGCCCACATCAGTCCAGTAACCCGATCACTGACCGTCCCATCCCCATTGTTGGTATATGTTGGCGAATGCCCCTGATAGTGCGCATCCTGACCATAAAATGGTGCCCCAAACGATATTTCACTTACAAGATCGAGGTCAGTATAAAAATCTGTAATACGAGTATCAACGATAGGGTAACTCACCTTGATTTCAGGCGTGGGAACATCTGGTTCTTCAGGGACCACAATGGTATTACTTTGACAGGCAAATAAAATAAATAAGCTGGCGGTAAAAAAAACTGGCATCTTTAACATAGCGGTTAAATTAAATGGTTGATTTAACCTTTAGATGCTAATACACCACCATGGTTTAACGGCCTTCCTAAATTTATAGCAATAAAAACAGCCTCTTGCCTTGGTCTACTGAATCACCCTAACTCCAAACTGCTCCGACCGCAACAACAAAGCTGTTCTGCCTTTTGAGTGGGGAGCATTTACGTCGTGATCTAAAAAATACTTATCAAAAGCCATGCTTAACGAATAAATCCACGGGTATAAATGTCTTAAATCAGCATTGAGTTAGTCATTAAAAATAACGTCCCTACAGGATAACCACTTAACTTTTCACCCTTCCAAATGGCGCCGATCAGC
This sequence comes from Persicobacter psychrovividus, assembly GCF_036492425.1. Lineage (NCBI taxonomy): Bacteria > Pseudomonadati > Bacteroidota > Cytophagia > Cytophagales > Persicobacteraceae > Persicobacter > Persicobacter psychrovividus. The sequence goes on along the minus strand of NZ_AP025296.1, from coordinate 102,575 downwards.
AGGCGCCTTTTCTCGGATTCAAATGCGGAAATTTATTGGAAACATAAACATTTAAAGACCACAAAGGCAATACCTTTGTCCCATTATCTATCACATTTCATCCATATTGAAATCATGGTTTACCCGTGCCCAAAATTTCACCCCCTTCTGTAAAAACTCCTGTTCCTGAGGTGTACCAATCTGACTGACGAGGTATCTTCCAAACCATTTGTTGGCATCAGCGGAGGGTGTTCCCGCTTCCCATTCCTGCAAGAACTTACGCTCATAAGCCGAAGCTTCATTTTCCAGAAACCTCAAGTATTTCGTCATCAATCGCAAAGAATCCGGAGAGGAAAGATATTGTTCACGCACCTGCTCATACCACTGGTTATAAGCCTGCTCCATGGCTATTTTTCGTGCCTTAAAAGCTTCCAGCTGTGCTTTTTCCTTGTTCTCCGAAGTTTTTCTGCTCACATAACTCTCCTGTGCGACCTCCTGCTGAACTTGTGCAGGTGCTCCGAAAGTCAGCTGCCCTTGCTGTACCGTTTTCGTATTGGCGTAATCTTTCATCACCGCTTTTTCAAAATAGTTCATCGGCAACTTGATGTTCTTTTTGGCAAGCATATAATCAAGGTTTGAGCGCAATCGTTCTTCAGGGTACTGGTCAATCAGCGCCTGTACCCTATTGCGAGAATCCTGCAATAATTTTTCACTTTTAAAAACCGTCAGTCCCGTGATTTTTGCGATCAGGTGATCGCACAATGTATCTTCAAGATAAATCGGATCATGCTCCCCTTCCCCTTTGAGAAAGAAAGAAAATTCCACAGAAGACACCGCCCGTCCTTTTTTTATGGGCGTGTATTTCTCGATCGACAAATCGCAATTAATATTCTCATTGACATCCTTGACCGAAGGTGCCAATACCCGACGATTGAGCTCTACCCACTTGATCGGGTGGATCTTCATGCCGTGGACCTCAATTTTAGGCTTCTTCCGATCCTGATAACTGCCCGGACAAAGAATTTGGGCAAGTTCATTGATTTCAAAAATCGCATTGGCCACCCCATTTTTTTTATTTTTGAAGGCGTGCGATCTCAAAAATTCATATAGAGAATGAGAATAGCTGTGCTTCAAGTCAAACGTTCGGCTGGCTTTATACTGAATGTAGCCACCAATTTCTATCGATTGGTTCGGTATGACATGCTGAATGAGTTCACCCGCAACTTGAATATCCACCGTACTGCGCTTTTTCTTCAGATCATCCTCTCCAAGAATTTTCGGAAAGGCAGACACACTGCTCCACTTGATGGTACCGTCAGGCAAAACCTGCTTCATCCGTAGCAAAAAACTTGGCAAATCGGATATCGACTTCACATACTTGGCATAATCCGTCCCGCCGAGGCGGTTCGAACGGATCACATCCTGAATGTGCAAACGCACCACGACATCCGAACGCACCTGATCGTTGCCCGAATCAATCTTACGGATAATTTTGCCTTCCCGAATTAACTCAGTAATTTTATTGAATGCACGTTGCTGAAACAAGTTTAAGGAGTACCTGCGACTGGCCTGAACGATCCTGTTAGACTTGGAGATGTAAAAATCAACGGTAGAAGCTTCTTGATCAAGCATAAAAATACGGGACATCTGTACGTTTAAAACTAAAGCCTTAATTACGGGACATTTGTCCATAATTAAAACTTTTTATTTAAATAATGTAGGGACATTTGTACATAATAAATTACTTACGGGACGATTGTACATACTTTACGGGACATTTGTACATTTAAAAACGGTGTTTTAGACATCGTTCATCGGTGCTTTAGACATCGTTTACGGGACGATTGTACATACTTTACGGGACATTTGTACATTTTTAAGCTTGTAAGCCGTTCATTTTTAAGGGGATGCACCCCCTCTTAACTATAATAGTAAGTATTAATTATAATAACTAAGTATAACAGGTGGTCAAGTTTAAATTTTACTGACCATAATTATTAAAGATCAATCAAAAATGTTGATCGATAGTGTATTTTGTATTCCTTGAAAAGAAAAGATGTTAAAAGCACCGTTTTTATTGGTGAGTTAGCTAATAAGTAAGCCTAAAAGTGTTAAAAGCACCGAAAATTTCACTTTGCTTACTGATTAATTTGGCATTATCTGCCGAAGGATGTTAAAAGCACCGCTTTGTATTGCTTCATAAACATTTTTGCGTGGGCTGAATTTGGGCTATGTTACAAGGAAATAAACCGTGTATATAGACAATTGAGCCATTGGGTAGTAAATTTGTGGCTTTTGGTTATCTGAATGAGGCCATAATACCGACGACCGTTTTTAAAAATTTGCCGAAGCGTGTTAAAAGCACCGTTTTTGGAAGGTTCATTCATTGGTCGAATTGCTAAAAGTGTTAAAAGCACCGTTTCTGGGTAGTATATATTAATACCGATGCAGACGGTGTTTATGCACGCTCCCAAGCAGTCGATGTTTTCAATTATTTTTGATTTATTGTTCAATTACGACAAAATTCAATCGTAAAAGTACAAACTTTAGCAGATAAATTCACATAAAGTATATTATTTTTGAATAAATTGGGTGTAATTCTCTTTTTTTTGAATACCTTTGAAGCAGGGTAAATATATCACAAGTTATGACGAACGACCAAATCCGCACATTTTTTCGCAACAATCCGGCTTTGAACTTAAAGCAAATCGAGATTGAAGCAGGAATTCCCAATACTTATTTGAATAAGGCCATGAAAGGCAGAAACCTGTCAGAAGAACACATCAAGAAGGTTGCGCCAATACTGATCAGGTATGGCTTTAAAGACAATGAGGGGGCAAAAGTTTATGCGATTTATAATCACAAGGGCGGAGTAGGCAAAACGACCACCTCGGTTAATTTGGCAGTAGGTTTGGCCAATAAGAATTTCAAAGTGTTGCTGATTGATTTTGACCCGCAGGCGAACACCACACAGCACCTCGGCTATCGTGGCGAGGACCGTCCGACGAACACTATCCGTAACGTCCTTACATTTGATGAAGCGAATAATTTACCAATAAAATCGTGTATCTATCAGCCTTATGAAGATCTGGACACCTTTCATCTGATTCCTTCGGAGCTGTCACTGACTAAAATTGCACGTGATCTTACCCTCCGTCAGATTCCGGGAATGGAACGCCTTTCGAAGGTGCTTGGGATGGTGAAGCAGGATTATGATTATATTTTGCTGGACACCCCACCGAATATGGATATTCTGGTGACCAATGCCATGGTGGCGGCTCATTCGGTGATTATTCCTGTGATTCCCGACTCATTGCCTTATGAGGGCTTGGCCGATGTGATTGATTTTGTGAAGGATGAAACAACACTCCGACTGAACCCTGATATTACGGTAGAAGGCATTTTGCTGACGATGGTTAAAGGGAATACCGCTTTGCACCAGAGTATTGAGGAGAAAATCCGCAGTAAATTCAGCCGATACAAGGTTTTTGATACCAAAATACGAAATACCATTGCCCTGAGTGAAGCCTCAGAAGCTGGCGAGGATATTTTCTCTTATTCTCACCGAAGCAATGCTGCAAAAGATTATAAATCATTTACTGAGGAGTTGATCAATGGCTAAGAAACAAATCAAATCAAGTCGGGGGGGGAAACGAGGTCGTGCGATACAGCCTCATGATGTTTCCACGAAAGATGTACAAAGCACCGAAATTTCAGCAGAAGTTACCCGCGTGCAGGATTTTGCCATAAAGTCTGAAATCGAAACCCACATGGTTGGCCGTGATGCGTACCTGAGTGCGATTGCTTTTACCTCTTTTGACGACCCTTTAATTAAGGTGCAGCCAGAGCTGAAGGCGCTCATTCCTGCCCTGACAAAAAATGAATATCAGAAACTGACCGAAAGTGTTCAGAAGGAAGGTGTTCGTGAACCCGTACTTGTTTGGCAGGACCCTGACGGCGGTTTTTATTATATCGTTGATGGGCATAACCGCTGGCGGGTTGCAGGTGCACTGAAACTGATGGAAATCCCCTATCGTGTGCTGCAATTTGCAGACCTTGAAGCTGTAAAAGAGTATATGGTGGACCTGCAAATGGGGAAAAGAAACCTTGTCAAGTGGCAGGTATCCTATTTCAGGGGGATGAAATATGAAAGACTCAAAGGGAACCACGGCGGCGACAGGTCGGCGCAGGAAGGTGGTCGTCTTGCGGAAAATCTTGGCGCTTCTTTTGGCGTCAGTGCGATGACCATTCAGCGCGATGCCAAATTTTACCGTGGCGTACAGGCCTTGCCAGAAGATGTAAAAGCGCGTTTTCTCGACCGTAAAATTTCTGCCAAGAAAGCGGAGATTGAAAAAATCGGTGCTTTTAACACTTTTGAAAAAATCGGTGCTTTAGACATCGTTCGAATATTTGAGTTGGAGCAGGAAAATGCCTCCGAAGATGATATTTTATGGTACGATCAACTTTCGGTACAGGTGAAACCAGTGGTGAAAGCCAAAACTACTTTTGATCTTCATAAGTACATGAAGTCGGAAGAATCGCGGATCAGGAAGGTATTGAAGTCTGCGGATCAGGAAGGAAAGGCACTTTTACTGGCTCACTACCAAAAACTGATTTCGGAAATCGAACAGGCTTAATGGAAAGTCAGCAAGTGCACAAAATGTTTACTTGCTTCAATAATCCTGAAGTCAATACTTCAAGTGCACAAAATGTTTACTTGCTGAAATATCCTTAAATTCAAGATGTTTTGGATCTGCTGATAATAGGAGTTGCTGACTGAGTTATTTATGCAGGTTAAGGCACCGAGGCTCTTGGCGATGTATCAAGTGCACAAAATGTTTACTTGCTTCAATATCCTTAAATTCAAGATGTTTTGGATCTGCTGATTGAGTTATGAATGCAGGTTAAATTGCCGATGCTCTTGGCGATGTATCAAGTGCACAAAATGTTTACTTGCTTCAATATCCTTGAATTCAAGATATTTTGGATCTGCTGATAATAGGAGCTGCTGACTGAGTTATGAATGCAGGTTAAATTGCCGATGCTCTTGGCGATGTATCAAGTGCACAAAATGTTTACTTGCTGAAGTAGTCCTGAAATTGAAAGGTGTTAAAAGTACCGTTTTTTAGTTTAGGCGATAAGGAGCAAAATATAAGAAAGCAAAAAAAAGAGGCTGTTACCCGAAAGTAGCAGCCTCTTTTTCATTGTTTGAAAAGCTTAGTACACCATTATTTTTTTGAGCTGTTGCCCTTGATCTGTCTGCAGACGAATCAGGTAAAGCCCTGTTTGCTCAAAGGAGCCTGAAGGAATCTCCAAAGGAGTTGTCGCTTGTTGGCTGAAATTGGTTTGATATATCAGCGCTCCTCCGACTGTAAATATTTCAACCGACTTCACCTTTGCCCCTGCAGGAGCGATGAACAATGCCTGCTGTCGGAAAATCGGGTTAGGGTAAATCTGTATGGTGTTTTCAGGCATTACCCGCTGATTTTGTGCCTCACATTTTTCCTGCACTGTCACCTGCCCTATTGTTACATCAGCATTGGCCTGCCCAAGAAAGAAGTCGAGTCTGGCGTTGCCGTCAGGACTGGATATCGAAAACTCAAACTGGTAGCTGACAAAGTTTGGGGTGAGGGCAACGGTAGTTTGACCATAGTTCGCCCAGCTTCCTTCCTGTAAAACCTGTACTCTCATGTTACGGTCTGATTGCGCTTTGGCAGAAAAAGTAACTTCATAAGTAACATTCGCCAGCAGGTTCAGCTGGGTATACAGTTGAATGTCGGAGTCCATATTTCCACCCTGATCAATATTGACGTAGGCCTCTCCGTTGGTTTGCAGTTGTGCCGAAGTACCACTGCCGCCATTGGTATAAAATTGCCAGCCATTGGCGCCATTTCCAAAATCACCATTTCCGACCAGATTCGGGAAGTCGCAAACGCTGCTGTTTTCCACCGATATTTCGATCGTTTCCGAACTTGCAGTCATGCCCTGCTGATCGGTCGCCGTAACCTGCAAAGTGTAATTCCCGACTGACAGATCGTTTATTTCCCATTGATAAGGCGCACTGTTTAGCGTTTCCAACAGGCTGCCGTCAAGATAAAGTTCCACAGCACTGATGGTACCGTCAGGGTCTGAGGCTTCAGCAGTGATTAGGACAGCCTCATCGGATAGGAATATACTGCCGTCAAGTGGCGCGGTCAAACTGACCGTAGGAGGAAGATTCGGATTTTCCACCTGAATTTGTACTGCACCTGAGAGGGTGGTTTGCTGATCGTCGTCCACGGCCTGGGCCGTGAGCTGGTAAGTGCCTGCTGACAGGTTTTGCCATTGGATGCTAAAAGGCGACGAATCATCTTCCCCGATCAGGACATCGTCAGCAAAAAAGCGCACGCTGCTCACAAATCCATCTGCATCCGAAGCTTCCGCGGTTAGCCAAACGGATTCCCCACTCGTGAAGGTGTCTCCGGCTGAAGGGGAAGAAATATGTACCACAGGAGGTACGGGATCCGTAGGGACATTTGTACATTTTTCACGTACCGAAATTTCATCCAGATAAATGGTGGATGCGGTATTACCGAGGAAAAAATCAAGTCGTGCATTTTGATCTGCATTGGCGAGATTGACCTGCAAGGTATAGGTGCCGATTTGTGGACTGAGGCTGACGGTGTGCTGACCATAATCAACCCAGCTGCCCTCTTGCAGCAATTGTACCCGGATGTTGGTGCTCGAGGATGCTTTGGCCTGGTAACTGATCTCGTAATCTATACCTGCGGCCAACGACAGATTGGTGAAGCATTGCACGTCGGAATCCTGACTGCCATTTTGATCGATCTGAATTTTTGCAGACTGTGCTCCGGCAATGGCACCGACATTGGAACTGCTGAAATTGGCGACCACTCCATTGCCGCTGTTGGTGTAGAAATTCCACCCTCCGGTGCCAGATTCAAAGTGCCCATTGGGTAAAAGGTTGGGTGCATCGCAGGCAGTGGGCTCCACCACCTCAATCGTGACGACCTCGGAAAGTGTGCTGTACCCATCCTGATCCGTTGCCACTGCGGAAAGGTAATGCAAACCAACCGCTGGTGCTGGATACGTTACCGAGTAGGGCGCGGTGTAATCCTCCCCTATTTTTAGATCACCCGCATAAAAGGCGACTTTGCTGATGTTGCCATCAGGATCTGATGCTGAAGCAGTGATCAGTACATCCTCCCCTACATTGCTGCGGCTGCCTGTTGTGGGCGCGGATATTTCGACTACCGGCGGCCAAGGCTGGTCTCCGCCACTGACGGTTTCATCGGAAAGAACCAGGGTTCCAAACTGACTGGTGTTCGACCAATTGTTGTCGGTTCCCATCCACATGAGTTGTGCATCGCGCGGCCCCCCATCATCGTCATCGTTAACGGCAATATCGAAACCGATTTTTTTACTATTATAGGCTGACTGCCCTATATTGCTCCACGGAATGGCATACTCGACGGTATAACCATCGGCGACTTGTGCCCAAGCGACCATCACTCCTGCATTATTCGTTGATCCCGAAAGCCCATCAGACTGATAGCCTTTGGTGAACTGACGGTCATTTTGATCGTAGCTGCTGCTGCGTTCAAATCCGCCATCAATATAAACTTCAGTGGCGTCATCGTTATAGTCTTCCGCGGAATCGTTCCACAGGTTTGCATCTTCCACCTTAATCGCTACATAAAGGTACTGATCATCCCACAGGGTGGCAAAAGTAACTTTATTGTCGGAGGCTCCAGTAATATTTTTGCTCGCTGAAGCATATAAATCCCATACATTCTCCGTCAGTTGACCATCCACTTGCATGGTCGAAAGGGTTTTTCGGGCACCAATAATCCCCTGCTGTGGCGCGTCAGGAATACGCACCATTGCGCTGTTGCTTGAGCCACTGATGCCCACATTGTTTTTGGCCACCACCCGGTATTCATAGTTTGAAACCGCTTCCGCAGATCGGTCAATATAGTTGGTCAGGTTGGCGGCAACACTGTCAATGGCTTCCCACTGATTTTGTTTCCGCTCAATGATAAACCACAACTCATTGTCCGATTGGTCGCTCCAAAGGAGGTTCACTTCAGTACCATTAGTAGATACCTGCAAGTCTGTTGGTGCTTCGGGTAGTGTGGTTGGCAGGCTGTTGGTCGTGGCTGTGGCGGTGTTACTCCAGCCCGATCTTCCGCCATTGTTTTTCGCCTGTACCCGGAAGGTATAGTCGGTTTGCGGCACCAGGTCCTGGGCAACAAAAGTGGTGGCATTGGCCGTTGCGGTACCTGTTACCTGCCAGTCTTGCCCGCTGTTTTGCTCAATAATAAATTGCTCTTCATTATCGGAAAGATCGGTCCAGTTGATTTGTATTGCTGAAGCTGAAATGGCCTCTGCCGATACATCAGCAGGAGTGGCTGGCGGGTCCATAGGGCCAACCGTATAGGATGAAAATGCAGCAGCAGGTATGGTGGTAAAGGCACCGCCATCTTTGGCCCACTCCATTTTCAGGTGGGCGTCCCAGCCTTCTTCCTGATATTCTATTCTGATACGATAGGCCTGCCCTGCGGTCATTTGAAGGGTGCCTGAAACGGGATCGTTGGGATCTTCAAGGTTTTGCTGCATCAAGAGCTGGCCTTCCACCCAAACGGCAACGGCATCATCGGCAGTGGCCTGAATTTGATAGGTCCCTGAGGTTTCCGCAGTGATTTCCCCTTCAAACCTCGCCGACCAGAAATCGACATTCATGCAGGTGTTTGGGGCGGTGCGCTGCCAGTTGAAAACAATAGGAGATACAATATCTACCGCTACCGGATTTTCCAAATTGATGTCGTTGAAATACTGCACCACGAGGCCATCGCCATTACCCGTAGGCAATACCGGAGATGCACTGGTTGCTGTTGCGGTGTTGGAAGGCGAAGATTTAGTTGTGGCATTAATCGCTCTTACACGGTAGGAGAAGGCTCTGCCAGGGCAAAAGCCATCATCAATAAAAGAGGTGGTATTGGCATCCACGGTGGTAAGGGTGGCAAATCCTGCTCCCCCATTCCCTCTTTCAATCTGAAAACCTGTTTCGTTGTTGCTGTTATCCTGCCAGCTCAGCTGTATGCCTGAGGCTACGTTTTCAGCTAACAGTCCATCAGGAGCTGTGATACCCCCATAATCTACCGGCGTAATTTCCCTTCGCCATAAGCCGGCGCCCGAAGTAGAACCATAGTAGTATGTTTTCCCTTCGATCTCCCGTATCTGTGCCCCATTCATACCGGGCCAGTCGTGGTCTGCGGTCCAGTTTTCCCAGCTGATGGTTTTATCCGGCTCAATAATTCCTCGAAACATTCCATAGGGTTTGCCGAATTCATGGTGATAGGCTGCCACAAAAATCTGGTTGTCTTTTACCGCAAGCCCACCATATCGGAATTCATATCGGTTGGCAATGTAGTCGTACCAGCTGTGTTGGGCGAGTGGCAGGGTGGTTTCTTTATTCAGGATGGTTTGCCAGCTTGCGCCTTCATCAGCAGAAATGCTGAGCTGCTGGTCGGTGGTGTAGCCACTTGCTGTTTTGGTTTGAGCAGCATGAAGCAGGTAGAGTTGCCCGTCGATTTGAGTGGCAGCAACGGTTGCTCCCCAGCCGATGGCGTCATGAATGATCGACCATTCCCACTGGTTACCAGACTGCCGTTCCCCTTTCCAGAGCACTTGCTTTTCGTTGGTGTTGGGATCATTGGTGAAAATATTCGATGCCAGATAGAGAATATTAGGGTTGGTAGGGTGAAAGGCGATGGAGTTTGCCCCTGCAATATGATCGGTTACCTTGTCGGCGATTTGTACCGCATTGCCCCCATTGATGAAGTCTTTGATGTCTTCAATCCACCAGATGCCACTGCCATAAATGCCCATGACCACACTTTTTTTATTATGGGGCGATACCCGCAATTCTTTCACATTGTAGTTGGTGGGCAGGTTGCCATTTCGGCTTTGCCATTGATCAGAAGGGCTGAAAGTATGAAGTTGTTTGGTCAGGATGGTATGGCTGTTCAGGTTCACGCCGCCCCAGCCTTTTGCGGCCGCTACCACAACCGTCGGTACACCGTCCACCTCTGCGATATCCACGGCGTCGGCATGGTTGTGATTGCTGTATTCCCGCACTTCGTGGTTATTCCAGGAATAGCCATAATCCCAGCTTTCCTGTATGCCGTTGTCGCCTTGGCTCTGAATGGCATAATTTTCAATGGCGGTACCGTCGAAGGTGAAGGTGCTGGCAAATCCACGGTTATGGTACGTTGGCTCTCCGGTGGATGGGGTGATAATGCTTGACGGCTGACAATATTTATTCAGAAACTGCCATTCTCCTGCCTGCTCTTCTCCGTAGAAAAGGGTCTGATTTCCCGTGGCCCAGATGCCCCGGTTACTCCAGCTTAATGGGGTATAGTGTGCCCATCTGACATTGGGGTTGGGGTACCAGGTATCCCAGCCGGGGTCAAAATTATCCCGCTCTTTAAGGATGTTGGCCCAGCTATGGCTGCTGATGCTGTTGTCATTCCATTGTATGCTTCCCTCCCATACGCCGGTTCGTTGATTTCTGAAGCCGACAAGAATTTTGTGGAAGTCTCCATCTGACCGAACATCCACTTCTGGGTACCACATTTGGCTGGTATATTGTAAGCCTGCGGAGATATCCGTCCATTGAATATTGGCGGTTCTTGTCGCAAAAATTTTGGATCCTGAACCTACATTAAAATAGTCACCATTGTCAGTGGCATAAGTGGCGTAAATGGTATTTCCGTCAGGGGTCAGGTCAATGCCTCGACATTTGAAGGTGGTTGGGCCGGGGATGAGCGCCCAATTTGCTCCGCCATCGATGGTTTTCCATAAGCCTTGATCTCCGCCGATATAGAAAGTTCCTGGTCTTTTTTGATCGAACCGAATGGCGTAAATATTGAAATATTCATCGTCAATAGTGGTGTAGGTGACCTTCTGCCAGCTGCTGCCGTAATCTTTGGATTCGAAGTAATAGCCGAGCCCTTTGGAGGCCACGCGGCCAATGCCCCAGGTCCAGAAGTCATAATCGTCCTTCCAGCCAACCCCTGCAATAATATGCGAGGCATCAAAAGGGTCGATGGCAATGGCATTGATGGAATTGTCTGCGGTGCTGGTCGCAAAGTGGTACTGGTCGCCCGCATTGTCGGAAATCGAGAGGCCATAAAGGGTTCCGACATAAATTCTGTTGCTGTTGGTAGGGTCAACGGTGGTTACAAAAGCACGGGTGTGAACGAGGTCATCTGATTTGATATGCCACGAAGCACCGTAATCGTCACTGCGGTACACGCCTTCCATATCCGAAGAAAGATATAGTCTTCCTTCAATGTTGGGGTCACAAATTACATCTTGAATTTGTCCCCCACCTCCGGGGTTGAGGTCTTCCCATTGTGCACGAACGGGTAGGGCAATAGCGATTAGCCATACCATTAAAAAATAGGTTTTGTACATCATTTTAAGTTTTGGTTTGAAATTGGGTTCATTACCAAGAATGTATGTACAGGGCTGAGCCTTCTTTATTCGATATTATAAAAAAAGAGAAGTTAAAAATGGGCTGAGGGGTAAAAGCAGAGTATGCGCGACAATAATGAAGATCTGTGGGGAAAGTTTTTAGCGGTGCTGTACCACGAAAACCGAGAGAAGCTCCGCGGGAATTTTCTCCTATATTAATTCAGGAGATAATTTTATTTTTGGCGATTGGCGGCTGTGGACAAAGAAGGGTAGGTGAGAGTGGGCCTCCCGTGGGTGAGCAGCTTAAATTTGGTGGTTTAGGTCATGATTTATTACATGAAGCTGAAAAAAGGAAGTGTTAAGAAAAATGAATCATCAGGGCCTATAAAAATGCATTTTTTGCAGTTTATGGGCGGGCAGTAATTTCGGTATTGCTGTAGGAGATAGAAGGAGGGGGCTTCCGTTGGCGGATGATTCCCTCCTTCCGTTGTAATTTTACTTACCTCAAAGTGGACGGACACACCGCAGTAGTTTTCGGTACATTGGTGGCTTTAATCGCCTTAAATCCTCCGGCAATGTCAATGATGCGATCAATGCCCCTTGATTTTAGAATAGAAGCTGTGATCATCGAACGGTAACCTCCAGCACAGTGCACGTAGTAGGTTTTGTTTTTATCGAGCGTAGGCCACCAGTCGTTGATCGTATCCAGTGGCGCACTGATCACCCCCTCAAGATCGATATGTTCTGAAAGGTATTCCCCTGTTTTTCGAACGTCGAGCACGGACTCAGTAGCCGTCAGCAGCTCAGAAAATTCCGTTGCGGAAATGGAGGTGATTGTCTGAATGGTTTGACCGGCAGCTTTCCAGGCATCGATTCCCCCTTCAAGGTAACCGATGGTCTGATCATAACCCACGCGAGAAAGGCGGGTGATAATTTCTTCGGATCGCCCTTCCTCAGCAACAATAAGGATCGGCTGCTTTAAATCCAGGATCAGCGCCCCTACCCACGGGGCAAATCCGCCATCAATACCAATATTGATGCTGTTGGGAATGTGGCCATCTTTAAACCGCTGTGGAGCTCTTGTATCGAGTGTCAGGGCGTTGGTTGCTTGTGCCTTCAGCAAAAAATCAGCAGGATTCAACGCGATATTTCCTCGCAGCATCACGCGCTCAAGATCTTCATAGCCCCCCTTATTCAGTGCCACATTTTTCGGGAAATATTGTGGTGCGGCAGGCAGTCCATGGGTTACCGCTGCAACGAACTCCTCTTTGGTCATATCGGCACGCAGGGCATAATTTACCTGCTTCTGATGCCCGAGCAGGTCATAGGTTTCTTTGCTCATATTTTTGCCACAGGCTGAGCCGGCGCCATGGGCGGGGTACACCAAAATATGATCAGGCAGGGGCATAATTTTATTCCTGAGGGATTCATACAGCATACCAGCGAGGTCCTCGGCCGTCAGGTCAGATTTTACCGCTAAGTCAGGTCGGCCAACATCGCCAATAAAGAGGGTGTCGCCGGTAAAGATCGCATGTTCTTCTCCTTCCTCATTGATCAGTAAAAATGTGGACGATTCCGCCGTGTGTCCTGGAGTATGCAGCACTTTTATTTTCACTTTCCCGACCTCAAATTCTTGACCATCTTTGGCTGTTATGGAAGTGAATGCCGTATCTGCAAGCGGTCCAAATACGATGGAAGCCCCGGTTTTCTCGGCGAGACTCACATGTCCAGAGACGAAATCCGCATGAAAATGCGTTTCAAAAATGTATTTTATCTTTGCCTGTCCTGCTTTTTCGATATAGGGTTGCGACTCCCTTAAAGGGTCAATGATTGCGGCTTCTCCTGCCGATTCGATGTAGTAGGCACCTTGCGCCAGGCATCCGGTATAAATCTGTTCTATTTTCATGGTTTGTGGTTTGTTATGGGTGTTTTATTTTTCAGGCCTGACATTACTTTGCATTGCAATCTGTAATTTGGCAGGGTTTCTTGTTTTGTGTTGCTGATAGAAATAATCGACGGCGGTGGTAACATCGCTGAAAAAATGATCTTCTCCAATGTTGTGCAAAAAATTGGACTTCACAAACAGATCGCGTACTGGGCCAATCACATGGGTAAAATATACTGCTATTTGTTGCTTTTTCATGGAAGTGACCAATAACTCCAGGCTTTGTAATGCGGTGGTGTCGATATGAGGAATGCTTCCACAATGAAGAATGATTAATTTTAAAGGCGCCCCTTTCTTCAGAATTTCTTCCTGAAGTGTTGCTGTAAATATAGCAATATTGGCAAAGTGCATTGCGGCATCCTGACGGATAATTAGCACCGCAGGATCTTGTTCAGTCTGTTTAAACCGACGTACATTTCGGTAGTCATCCGTCGAGGCCAAACGCCCCAAAACAGCGATATGCGGATAAGCAGTTCTGCGGATTAGGGCTAACAGGGCACAGAGTACTCCTCCCATAATTCCTGCTTTTACACCCCAAATGAGGGTAATAAGGAAAGTAAGGCTCAACAGCAGGAAATCTTCTTTACTCGATCGCCATAAATATTTCAGATAGTCCAAATCAATTAGTTTCGTTACTGCCACCAAAATAATGGCCCCTAAAATGGCTTTTGGAAGATAGAAAAACAGCTCTGTAAAAAAGAGTAAAGTCATGGCGACAAGCGCAGCACTGATGATATTGGCCATATTGGTCTGGGCACCTGCTTCATTATTCACTGCTGAACGGCCAAAGCCTCCAGCGGTAGGGTAGGCACCGAAAAATGAACCTGCCATATTACTGATCCCAAGACCGATCAGTTCCTGGTTATTATTGATCTGATAGGTGTCGGCATGTTTTGCTTGTATCGATTTTGCGACGGCAATGGACTCCATAAATGCGACCATCGCCACGGTAAATGCGATGGGTAGTAATTCGTAGATCATGTCTAAAGTATGGAATGGTAACGCAAATGAGGGCAAGCCTGAAGGAATTGTTCCGATGATCTGCACACCCCTTGTTTCCAGATTCCCAAATTGTACGACTAAAATACTCAAGGCCACAACAACCAGTGCGGAGGGTATCGATCGATGAATTTTTTTTAGCCCGACCATTAGCAATATACCTGCGATGGCCATTATAAAGGTTGGCCAATGTATTTGCGGAAGGTTCAAAAGTGTATGGTATAGGAGTTCTATCGGATGGTTTTGGACTGGAAGCGATACCCCCAAGACATGCCTCAACTGGTTGATACCGATAATAAGTGCGGCAGCAATGGTAAATCCGCTAATGATGGGTTTTGAGAGAAAGTTGACTAAAAATCCCATTTTGAGTAGACCGAAAATCAGTTGAATACTACCTACCATAAAGGAAAGCAGCAGGGCGAGGGCAATGTAGTTTTCAGTTCCCTGGATCGCCAAAGTGGATAAACCTGCAGCGACGAGCAGGGAATCCATGGCCACCGGACCTACCGCAAGCTGACGGGAAGTCCCGAAGAGCGCATACATTAGCTGGGGGATCAGTGCAGCATATAAACCGTAAACAGGAGGCAAACCGGCAATCATGGCATAGGCCATTCCTTGAGGGATGAGCATTACACCCACGGTCACACCAGCAGAAAGGTCGCCGCTGAGTTGTGCCCTTTTATAAGTGGGGAGCCAATTGCTGATTGGAAGATAGGTTTTTAGTTTCATGGCGGTATTAGTATACAACCAATATCAATATATCTGAAATAAATTTCAGTGACTATTCTCACCAAAGCTTTTCATGAGGATGTGATCTTTGAATAATATGTAGGGCAGTCGCTGTTTTATCCGGAAATTTTGGGAACAGGCATCCATAGCTTCACCAGCTGACGGTCTTTTGCCATCTCGCCTGAAATGCGATATTGATCGGTCTTTCGATTCAATAGGGGGGTATTTGACAGCTTTTATTGTTTTTCACAGTGGATCATTAATAAAGAAAAAAATTATAGGGGACATTTATTTAACATAATGCTATTGGTGGTATGGTGTAGTTTTTTGGGGGAGGCGTGGGCTAATTTTGGTTACTGACTTATTTTACGGAAATACATTGATCGAAATTTGGAATGCAGAAAGCGGGCGGTGATCGGTAGGATTTAAGTGACATAAATTTTGGACATGACCAGTTAGTATTAAAAAACCTTATACTAAATTTCATAGAATATTTGTGGTTTTTGATATTAAATCTCAACGTATATTTGTCAACATTGATTATATTTAAGGAAAATTTAATCATTTTGACTATAGAGTATTCTCTGTTTATTTCATGGTCAAATTAACCTTTCATCAACTATGACAACTTTTTTAGGCATCTTGGCCTTATTGTTGGCGATGGGAGCTTTTGTACTTTCAAAATTGGATACAGAAGACCGTCTGCCTGTTTTACTTCGCGGAATTACCAGTGTTCATGCTTATGTATTGATGAGCATTGGATTGTTACTGATGTTATTCAAATCATTGTTTTTTTTTGCTGACCGTGGTTTTAATTACCTGCTTGTTTCCCCCACTGGGCATATGAGTGCCGTTATGGAGCAAGGGATAAAATGGCGGGGATTTGCCAAGATTGACAAATGGCAGAAATATATTGATGTAAAGGTGGTCAGTAAATCCACGGAGTCGGATGAAAATGAACTTGAAGGCATCATGTCACCCATACCGGTTCGGTTTATTGACCAGGTAACCGCTTTGGGGCATGTATCCCTACGCTTTCAGTTACCTGAAGACGAAAGCACCTTTGTTCAGCTGGCTGTCAAATACCGTACGATGAGCAACCTTGTCAACAACACCATTATCCCAACGGTACGCGAGCAGTTGATTAACACGGGCTATATGTTTGCGGCTCAAAATTATATTTCAGGAGAGGCACAATCCTTTCGTCAGACTTTTGAGGAGCAGTTAAAACATGGGACTTATGCGGTAAATAAAATTGAGGCCAGAGATACAGTATTTCATGAGATTGAAATGACAAATCGCCAACGGACCATCAAGGAAATTCAGACCAGTTATCATGTAGAAAAGATCCTTGAAAATGGTATTCCAAAGCGTATTCCACATGAGTTGTCTGAAAACAACATTATCGTTTCTCAGGTGATTGTGGATAAAATAGACCTGGAATCTACCTTTAAGCAACGCCTTGAAGCGCAGCGTGACGAGTCGGCAAAACGCCAGCTTGAGCAACAAAAAATTGAAACAGCGAAAGCGGAGCAGCAGCGTATTGTAGCACAGGGGGAGCGGGATAAAGCGGCTGAACGTGTAACACAGGAGAAAGAGCAGGTTAAAGCCCTTATTGCTATTGAAACCAAGCTGAAGCAAGAGGAAACCAATAAAAAATTGGCAGCGATTGCTTTGGAAACCGAGCGCCTTAACGCTCAAAAGCAAAAAGTAACAGCAGATGCTGAGGCCTATGAAATCTCTAAAAAAGTTACCGCCGGTATTACACCGGAAGTGAAACTTCAAATGGAACTGAACAGGGATATTAAAGTGGCGGCTGAAATTGCTAAAATCAAATTCCCCGAAACAATGATCATCGGAGGCAGTGGCGGCAAAGGTGCAAGCACACCTTTGGAAAGTCTGATTGGTGCAGCAATGGCCAAACAACTAAAAACAGAAAATTAAAACTGACCCCGTTCAGTTTAAGCCAAAGGTTCTTTTCAAGGGTCTTTGGCTTTTTTTGTGTTTGAAGGCTATTTAGACATCGCTGATCTACACTATCAAGGTGATGTGTTATTTTACTAAGTTAAATTCATGATATCAGTCAATACTTTAGGATTTGTAAATGACTGTAACACAATAATAAGGTGTTGTTGATTTACATGACTCTATGTAATAAAATGTTAAGTAATCAATAAAGTCGATGTCTGTATTTGTTTTTTCGGGATATAATAATATGGTAGTAGTGTCTTTTAGGTTTAGAATATAGTTTAAATTGAATTGAAAATAATATTTTATTATCTATATTCGTTTATGGCTTTTTAATATCACCCTATATTAGTAGCCACGTGAGTTCATTAAAGAAATAACATTAACCTAATTTTTAACTCTATGAAACTTAAACTTTACCTGCTATTTGCGTGGATGACTTTGCTATTCATGCCAATAATCACTTATGCTCAAAATGAAGGGGCAAGCTGTGAGGAACCCTATGTGGCTGTTGTTGGCGAGAATATATCTGATCATAGGGCAGATGAAAACCAATGGTTTTCATATACTGCAGAAACGGATCAATTGGTATCTATCTACACCTATGGTTACACCTCAAATGTAGATTCTTATTTAGAGATTTTCTCAGACTGTGAAACCATTATCAAAAGAAACGATGATTATAATGGAACCTATCAGTCGTACATTGAACACCGAGTACTTGCCGGGGAAACAATTTTTATTAGATGGCGGGATGACTACCTCACTTCAGAAACAATGGTTTACCCATGGAAATTAGATGTTGTGGATTATTTTGAGGGCATAAACTGTACATATCCTGAAGTGGTTAATTTAGGAGAGCAAACAATTTCTGCTGGGTTAACAACTAAATATTTTTTGGTGGACGATTATTCTAAAGGATATTTCGGGATAGAATATAATGAAATTCAGGATGTTTCGATAGAGTTTACGGTTTATGATGATTGCAGTACCCGTAATCCATCTCAAACTACACCCAATGATATGCTGACTTTTTTTAGCGATGATCAAGAAACTTTTCTTATCAAAGCCGAGGTCGACGATCGTCGTTCGGTTCAATCAGACCTCTCTTTTAATATCATTCAGATTGATGAAGAAGTAGGTGAGGGAGCAGTTTGTAATGACGCTATTGAATTATCTATCGGGAACTTTAATCCACATATTAACAGTCCGCTACATACAGTTTGGTATGCTTACCAAGCTTCAGAAGCCACCAGGTTAAAGATTAAAAAACCGAACGATACTGAAGCAGAAATTAAAGCTTTTTGGAGTTGTAATAGTAGCTCTCCTACTGAGGAAAGTCAAGATAGCCTTTCAATTGATTTGTCGAGTGGAGAGGTTGTGATGATTCAAATCAGCGCACCCGTTTCTGGAGAAAGCCAAGGCTGGCAATCATCCACCGAAAGCCTTGTAGGGGCATTTTGTGACGATCCTCTTGATGCAGAAATGTCAGTAGTTTATTCGAATCCACATGCAGAATATGATTTATGGTTGGAGTACACGGCTACTTCTTCAGGGGTTGTCGAAGTTAACCTTAGCGAAAGTGGACGTATTACTCGTTATGACTTTGATTGTTCCTATATCTCAGATGGGGTAATTAATAATAGATTTGAGGTTACTGCAGGAGAATCGTATCTTCTGCGCTGTGGAATAGACCAAGACGCCACTGTTGAGTTGAGTGAAAGGCCTTTAGCAGCCGGAGATGTTTGTGATCTACCCAAGCATGTTAGCCTTGGAACATTTAACAATGAGGGAGCTGCGTGGCTTTCATTTACCGCAGAGAATGATGGACCAATCCAAATTACACCTGAGTGTTCTGGCATTGATAACGGAGAGGAGCCATTCGTTAAAGTGATTACCGGTTGTGATGAAGGGGATATTGTTGAATTGAAGAATTTTGATTGTAACTCAGAGGAAGGACATCAGCCATTGACTTTTTATGCGCAAGCTGGACAAAATTATTTGGTCTTTTTTAGAGAGTTTGGCGAGGGGAATGTATCAATCGAAGAGGTTGATGGGATATCAAATGGGGAATACTGTGGTGTGGCCCGTACCTTGACAACCTCTGATACCGTTCAAATGGGCAACAATCACGTTAATTGGTTTAGTTTTACTGCAGAGGAAGAAGGAAAAACGACAGTATCTTTGACGAACGGAAATCCCACCTCTTTTTACCTCATGAGTGGATGCTCGGAATACCTTGATTTTGAAAGTGCATATTATTTAAAACCTTCGAATGAATCTTTTGATTTTTATGCAGAAGTTGGTGAAACATATATTTTTAGGGTAGTATCAGGGGAATCTGCTGAATGGACTATCAACAAAATTGATGAATACGAAGCAGGAGAACACTGTAAGGCACCGCTTTCCGCTACAGCAGGAATTAATTTCGCTGATAATCGGGATGAAAGAGATCAGTGGTATATTTATGAAGCTTTTCACAATGGGGAAATCACAATTTCTACTTGCGATTTGACGACTGAAGATACTTACCTCAGAGTATTTACTGATTGTGAAAATCTATATGATTTTGCAGATGATAATTGTGGTTATCAGCAAGAATTAACGTTGGATGTTGAAATCGGGGATATATTTTATATCAATTATGGAGGAGATTTTACCACTGGATCTTACCGGTGGGAGCTCACTGAGTCAATAGAAGAAAATAAATTAGAAGGTTCTTTGGCAATTTCAGGAGACCTTATTTTTGATCAAGAGCTTATGGTGACTTTAGATCAGGTAAATAGTACCGATATTCAACTGCAATGGTACAGAGGTAGTGAGCCAATTATTGGAGCGACATCGGTGCGATATACCCTTGTAAAGGAAGATATAGGAAAATATATAAAGGTAAGGGCGATTAGTCCAGAAAAGCAAGGGACATTAACCGGTATTTCTGATACTGAAATTCATAAAATAAGTACAATGGCGCCGGAGTCGCCGGTCATTGTAATGATGAATAATGGTAAACTATGGCTTCAAAGTCACGAAGGTTATGAATATAAATTGAATGAAGGCGATTGGCAGTCAGATCCGGAGTTTTCAGGCCTGACAGTTGGTGAAGCTTATTTGTTCTATCAGCGATTAATGGAGACCGAAACACATGCTCCGTCGCCAGCAAGTGAGGCGTTAACATTTAACATGGAGAAAGAATTTATTGCTGGGCAATTAAGTATTGATGGTTCACGCGTTTTTGGTTCATTACTCACTTTGGAGATCGAAGGGCAAAACTTCACAGCTCAGGAGATCAAATGGTACAGGAATGGTGACCAAATAGAAGGCGCAGAATCTAAAACATATATATTAACTTCGGATGATATTAATGCAGTCATAAGTGTAGATGTTGCTTCTTCCGAAACCTATGGAAAATTGATGTATGAAGACGAAGAGGCCGTAACAAAAGCCACTCAAACAGCGCCAAGCATACCTGTGTTGGATTCTTCAGATGATAACAGCGTAGAGCTTCTTCACACGGAAGGCTATGAATATAAGATGGATGATGGTGATTGGCAGGCAGAGTCGTCCTTTACAGGCTTATCAGTTGACAATACTTATATATTCTACCAGCGGGTAGCGGAAACGGAAACGCATTTTATGTCAGAAGCCAGTGCTGGTCTAAGCATAACAATAAGCGTATTAAGTAATGACGATGCACGCAAGGTTAGCATTTATCCAAACCCTGTGAAGGATATTCTGAATATTAAGCTTCAGGGCACTGCTCAGGTAAAATTATTGGATATTTCTGGACGTAAATGGCTGGAAAAAACAGTAATTGAAACAGATGGGATTGATGTTAAACACTTACCATCAGGGGTGTATTTTGTTGAGGTTACTCAGCACAATCATTCAATAGTTACCAAAATAATAATTGAGTAGATTCACACTAAACAATATTGAAAAAGCTGCCATTGTGCAGCTTTTTTTTATGGTATATTTTTTCGTTTCTTGAATTCTAACTTGAACCACAACAAATTTACAGATTAAAAAACAGGACAATCGAAACTTCGGTGCACTTAAAAATTTGTTGCCCCCACCCAATGCACTTCCACTGCTCTTTATTGGTCTACTTTTGGCTTATTAAAAATCTTAATTATTAATTTTAATGGCCCTTTCTTCCTCTTGAGGAAGAGGATCCAAATAAGACACAACGATGGCTTTTTATCATAGAACGCACTTAGGTGGTGGCTTTAGTTTTATTACCCGAATTCGGGCTAAAGATGCCTTTGGAATCATATTGGTCGCAGGTGCGCTTATGCTACTGCTGATCTCTTTGCAATTTTTCTTTTATGTGTTGGTGGTTTGGCCAATGACGGAGATTTACAGAAAATTCAAGGAACGGGAGGACTTTAAGGCAGATTACCGCACCTATTTATCGCTGATCGTTTATGCGGTAATTGCGATTGGTGCCCTCCGAGATACCGCAGTGGGCACTTTTGTAGACACTCATGTATTTGGTCACGACAGTACATATTATGCTACCAAGCATTTTAATGATTCGGTGCATCAGGTTCATGCCTTCAAATGCTATGCGCAGGTGTACCAGGGAACCAGGGTTTGGGCTGAGCCGTCAATTTCTGCCAAGGTTAATCGTTCTGCCGTTGTAGCACACCTCAAGCGGGGAGACTTTGTGAAGTTAACAGGTAAATATGGTGCCGAAATTGCCCCTGATATTGATGGGGTATGGGTGGAACTGCTCACGCTCGATTCCATTAAGGGGTACTTTCGTTTACCGTCGAATGACCCTCCCCGATATCGTTACCGTTCTGAAATGCCGTCTAAAGGTTACAGCACTCAAATGATGGAGGTCGGATTTGAGGATAAACTCCTGCCCACTACCGCAGCCTTTGAGGCTTACCAAAAAGAAGTCGCTGACCGAAAGGCGGCCAAACAGAAAGCTATTCGCGAACAAAAAGCCCGCGCCAAACGGGTCAAAGCTTATGAAGCCGCAGGCCATTAAACGCAGCTCAACTCAACAGCGCGTATCTCCCATCTTTTATTTAAAATCAGTTCGATATGAAACGTATTTGTTTTAGCTTTTTATGCTGTATGCTACTTTCGCCCTTCGCTTTTGGGCAATCTTATACTACCCAAAAAGCCGATATACTGGGGAATCAACAGACCACTTTCAAAGATCAACAAGGGCGGTATACAGGATCGTCAACCACCCAAAAAGCCGATGTTCTCGGTAACCGACGGACGACTTTTAAAAATGCTCAAGGGCAATACACAGGGACTTCTACCACAAGGAAAGCCGATATATTGGGGAATCAACAGACCACATTTCGAAATGCACAGGGGCAGCAAACTGGTTCGGCAGTTACCTCCAAACCCGATGTGCTGGGCAATACCCGAACGGTGGTCAGGGATGCCAATGGGCGGATCACAAAAATTATTACGACCTCCAAGCCTGATATATTGGGCAATAGCCACGCTGTAGTACAGCAGTATTAGGAGCCTTCTGGCTTTCAATTCTATAAATATACATACACTTTTAGTTAAGTCTGAAAGTGTATTTTTTTTTCATTGGGTGTTGAATCTGTAGTTAAGCTTGCCGCAGAAAATTGGATTGATCAAACACACTCATCAGCAGATCTCGGACTGAACATGCTTTTATTGCCTGTATGTGCCATTTATCAGGAAATAGGCAGGAGCACCTTGTGTTCTGGATGTCTAAGAATAAAGAAAATAAATGTATGGGTCCGGTCAAGGGTGGGTTACCATTGGCCTTTTTAACTCGCTATATCCGTTTTATCCCTGCTATTTTTTCGCTGGCTTTCATAGAATATGGTAACCCCTGCGTATTCCTCAAGGTGATATGTAGGAGGAATTACCTATAAATCAACAGTAAAAATCACGTACCTATTTTCATCATTTTTTTATTTTTAGGCGGTTACTTTATCCTCATAGAGATCTTCAATATGCGCATAGAGATAGTATAAAGGTCGTTTTTCACTTGTTTTGATATTGTTATCGGTGAGGAGTTCGACCAGTGCGCTACTGAAGCACAGCCATGAACCTTTCCTCATGAATCGTGTAAAAAAAAATGTTTAGGGAGAAGGTTTTTAAAATAGTTTGAAATCTTCTTTCGAGCCAGATCAGGCAAATAGGGGCATTGTAGCCCCTGCTTTTGTTTTTATCACCGAAGGCTCAAAACGATGTTTTACCAACAATTTAGTATGAGATAATAATGGCAAGTGAAACCACCAACCCTACTGGCACAAGAGCAAAATCCGTGCAGGATACCAACCTCAAATCAGCCATTGATTTAGCATGGGCATTCATTGAGTTTGACCCTAAAGGGAAAATACTCAATGCCAATGAGAATTTTGTTCATGCCCTCGGTTATGAAGATTTATCGGAGATTAAAGGCAAACACCACCGAATTTTTTGTGCCGAAGCCTACGAACAGTCCGAGGATTACGCACAATTTTGGCAGGATTTGGGCAATGGCATGGTGAAGTCTGGCGAATTTGAACGCAAGACGAAAGCAGGGAAATCTATTTGGATTAGCGCAAGCTATGCGCCTGTAAAAGACAGTGCTGGTAAGGTGAAAAAGGTGCTAAAGATTGCTTCCGACATCACCGATATGGTGGCGCTTCGGGTGCAGGCAGCAGGTATCAAGTCGGCGGTGGATATCAGTATGGCCATGATTGAATTCACGCCTGAAGGCATCATTTTGGATGCCAACGATAATTTTTTGGCGACCATGGGCTATTCCTTGTCAGCGATAAAAGGAAAACATCATAAAATGTTCTGTGATGAAGAGTTCACCAGCAGCGAGGAATACGCTCGGTTCTGGCCAGCACTTGCCAGTGGTGAAAGTATGGATGGGGAATTTTGCCGCTTCGATAGCACTGGTCGGGAAGTTTGGTTGCAGGCCGCTTATACGCCAGTAAAAAACAGTAGGGATGAGGTGGTCAAAATTATTAAACTGGCTTCCAATATTACTGATCGTAAGCGGGAAACAAGTGATATGATCGAGAATATCCGTACGCAGGAAGAGGAGCTTCGACAGAATCTGGAGGAAATTCAGGCCACTCAGGAAGAGGTGGAACGCAACAGTCAGCGGATCAGGAAAACACTGGATCAGGCCGTTGATGCCATCGTAACGATTAACTCCCGCAAAGAAATCACCTATATTAATCCTGCGGCGGTACAGATGTTTGGCCACCGTGAGGAGGATGTACTGGGCAAAGAAGTTAAAGTGCTTGCGCCGGTCATTGCTCAGGTAAGCCAGCAGGCACAGGATGATTATGGGATGGATGATCCTGCGGGGAAGACACAAGATTTTGAAGTGAGCAGAAAGGATCAATCCAAATTCTGGGCAAATATCAGCCTGAGTAAAGTAGAAATTGGTGGTGAGCTTAACTTTACAGCCTTCATTAAGGATGTTACGGAGGCGCGCCAAAACCTGATGCGAGCACAAAGCCTTGAAAGTGCGGTCAATAGCAGTTGGGCATCCATTGAATTTGAGCCAGATGGTACCATCATCAGTGCCAATGATAACTTCGTGAAAGCCTTGGGCTACCAGAGCAGTGCGGAGCTTTCTGGTCGTCATCATCGGATCTTTTGTGAGTATGAATACGCCAATAGCGCAGAATACGCCTCTTTTTGGGATGCACTGGGCAATGGAAAAATGACTACAGGAGAGTTTTTACGTCAGACCAAACAAGGGCAGGGCATTTGGATCAACGCTTCCTATACTCCCGTATTCGATGAGCAGGGTAAGGTGGTGAAGGTGATCAAAATTGCCAATGACATTACCAAAATGGTGGAAAGCCGACTACAGGCATCGGCAGTGAAATCTGCGGTTGATACCGGCTGGGCATCCATTGAATTTGAGCCAGATGGTACGATTATTACCGCCAACGACAATTTCATCAGCACATTGGGCTATCATTCTGTGGATGAAATCAAAGGCAAGCATCATCGTATTTTCTGTAGTCCAGGTTTGATAAAATCCGATGAGTATCAGAAAATGTGGTATGATTTGGCGAATGGCATTTCCAAGTCCGGGGAGTTTGAAAGGATGAGTAAATTAGGGGAATCCGTTTGGATCAACGCCTCTTACACTCCTGTCAGGGATGAGCGAGGAAAGGTGTTTAAGGTGATCAAAATTGCCAATGAGATTACGCAGCAGAAAGAGGTTATCAAGGCGATTCAGGATGTGGTTCGTGAAGCGGGAGATCACGGAAATCTTTCCGCAAGGGTTCATCTGAACAATGCCGAAGGGGATTATCAGATTCTTGCAGATGCTTTCAACCGATTGATGGACAATATTGTTGAGCCTTTCAGTCAAATCAAAGAATTACTGATCCGTTTGTCTCAGGGAGATTTGAGTGAAGATTTTCTGTTGGATGTACAGGGGGATTTCAAGGAAATGGGATCGGCATTCAATGAGGCGTTGGCCAATTTGAATCAGCTGATCTTACAGATCAATGATTCAGCGAACCTGGTGGTGAAGTCTGCTAAGGAAATGTCAGGAAAAGGCGAACAAATGAAGGGTTCCACGCAGGAAATGGCTTCGGCAATTCAGCAAATGGCCGAAGGTGTTCAGGATCAGGCGCAGCAAATTGATCAGGCGAATTCACTGATTGCCAAAATTCTGACCAATGCCAAGGATACTGCCCTGAAAGCGGATGTGATTAATAAGTCTGCCGAAGAAGGACAGCGAAACAGTAAAGAGGGGGTGTCAACCATCGAAGCGGTGGTGGAAAATATGCAAGAGATTCAGGGGTCGGCAACGGTTACTTCGGAGTCCATTAAGGTGCTGACCAAAAGATCAGAAGAAATCGCCCGTACGTTGAACGTAATTACCGATATCGCCTCTCAGACGAACCTGTTGGCATTAAATGCCGCCATTGAGGCGGCCAGAGCAGGGGAAGCGGGACGTGGTTTTGCCGTTGTTGCGGAAGAAATCCGGAAACTTGCTGAAGACTCACGGAAGTCGGCACAGGATATTGAAAAGGTAATTTCTGAAGTACAAAACGATATCAACCAAGCTTCAAAATCCATTGAAGGCATGGAGGTATCGGTGAAAAATGGCAATAAAGCAGGCGGAGAAGCTGAGGCAGTATTCAAAAGAATTGATGCGGCCTCCATTGAGACCCTCAACCTCTCGAAGCAGATTTTGGAATCAGCAGCCATTCAGGAAGAAGCCATCAATGGAACGGTGAAAAATATTGAGAAAGTAGTGGTGGTTTCTGAGGAAACTTCCGCAGGAACGGAACAGATCGCTTCTTCTTCTCAGGAACTGAACCAGGGGATGGATGAGGTTTCTGCTACCAGCGTTGACCTTGCGGATGTGGCCTATCAGTTACTCGAAGGTGTTTCCAAATTTAAACTGAGAAAACAATGAGTCAACCCATCGTAAACGATCCCCTTCATGGACAAAGTACCGATGCCATGAAGGGCAATGCCAATAAGCAATCTACACGGTCTCAGCTCATCGTTTTTAAGCTCGGCGGCGAAGAATATGGCTTACCGATTGATCAGGTGAAGGAGGTGGTGCTCACCCCCCGCCTGGCACCTGTGCCACATACGCCAGAATATATTCTCGGTGCGGCCAATATTCGGGGATCCGTGATTGCGATTATGGATCTTGAACATAAGTTTCACCTCAGTGATCAGATTGCGAATGTCAAGGCGCAGGAGCATTATTCGCTGGTGATCGAAAATGAAAAGTTCAAGGTAGGGGTATTGGTCAAAGAAGTTCCCAATACCCTTTCTATCGATTCAGAAGATATTGACGACTCCAAGGAGGTGCTTCAGTTTTCAAGCCTGAAGGAAGAGTGCGTTCGTGGCATCGCAAAGGTGGGGGATCGGATGATTATTCTGCTGGACATTATCGCCATGCTGCAAATGGATGATGTAACACTCGGAAGTTAAACTATTAAAGACCAAAATTTTAATTATGTCAAGATCTGTTTTGATTGTGGATGACTCTATGTATATGAGATCACTGATCAGTGATGCGTTGGAGTCGGCAGGCTACCAAATTATTGGGCAGGCAGAAAATGGCGAAAAAGCCATCGACCTTGCCATGGAGTTGAAACCTGAACTGATCACACTTGATAATATCCTGCCCGACATGATCGGTATTGATATTCTCAGGGTGTTGAAAAGTGAAGAAAATATGAACGCTAAAGTGATCATGATCAGTGCGGTAGGGCAAGAATCAGTGATTCAGGAAGGGTTAAGCCTCGGAGCGACTGATTACATTGTCAAACCATTTACAGCGGAAGGCATCGTAGCCTCGGCTGCCAAAGCATTTGAATAATTGATGAAAGAGAAGGAAAAAGAATACCTTGAACTTTTTAAGGCAGAGGCGCACGACCAGTTTGAGCAATTGAACAGGCTTTTTACCGCCCTGGAAGCCAATTCGGACGATAAGGAAGCCATCGATGCCATTTTCAGAATCACCCACACCCTGAAAGGAAATTCAATGGGTTTGGGGATTCAGTCCATTGCCGAGATCTCCCATGTTATGGAAGATATTTTCGGAGAGATTAAGAAGAAAAAGTTTTCCCTCTCTTCAGAATTGTTTTCAAACTTATACCGTGGAGTAGATAAGCTCGGGCAGCTGATTCAGGCGATTAATACGGATGAAAAAGTCAGTTATAAGGGCATACGAACGAAACTGCAGGTAGCCTTCAGAAAAATTTTGCCAGAAGAAGAAGCCACTGACGATAGCGGTTCAGCAGTTGTGGTGCCTGCTGATTTGCCGAATGCAGCGGAAACCATTGTCGCCACTGAATCGGAACCTGCCGAGGCACCTGTTGCACCTGAGGATTCATTGTCCGCTACGGAAGAACAGGCCGTGCAGGAGGAAGCGCCGGCAATGGAAGAAACAGCGGCTACGGAAAGTCAGGAAGCGGAAGAGGTGGAAGATGATTTATCGACCGTTTCAGATATTTCCTTTTCAGATTTTGTCAACGTGCCGATCAAAAAACTCGATGGCCTGATTGACCTTGTGGGGGAATTACTGATTGAAAAAGACAGTCTTGCCGCGGGCAGGAAAGACGGCCAACGCAACAATGAGCTGGCACTTTTGCATCGGATTACATCTGACTTGCAATATGGAATTATGGGCATTCGGCTGGTGCAGGTGGGTTTTATGTTTCATAAATTTCATCGTATTATCCGCGATGTAGCCACCATAGAGCAGAAGGAAGTCAGCCTGAATTTGGAAGGCACGGAGATCGAAATCGACCGTAATATCCTGAAAATCCTCAGTGATTCGATGGTGCATCTGGTACGAAATGCGGTAAGCCATGGCATTGAGTCGCCAGCACAAAGACGCGCAAGCGGTAAAAGTACAAGGGGAAATGTAACCCTGCGGGCGTTTAATGAAAAGGACACCGTTTTTATTGAAGTGGTGGATGATGGGCAGGGGATTAATGAAGAGGTGATTCTGAAAAAAGCCATTGAAAAACGGCTGGTTTCCGAAGAAATCGGCAAGGGCCTCAGCAAAGATGAAAAGTTGCAGTTTATTTTTGAGCCAGGCTTCTCGAATGCGGAAAAGATCACGGAGGTTTCTGGTCGTGGGGTCGGGATGGATGTGGTCAAGCGGGCAACAGAATCGATCGGCGGACGGGTGAGTGTGCAGTCTGAAATTGGAAAGGGAACCGTTATGCAACTCGCGTTGCCGTCATCAATGGCGCTAAAAGGAGCCTTGTTGTTTCAGATGGATCGGCAAACTTATGCGGTGCCGCTGTCCTATACGGAGGCGGTGATTTCCCTGCATAAAAAGGATCTGCATAAAATCAGCAATGGCTTGATGTCAAGTTATCTCGATCGGCCGATGTCGGTATTTTTCCTGAAAGACCTTTTTCAGTATGGAAAAACGATGGATACCAGCTTTGACTTCCACCAGGGCTTTAATGCACTCAAGAAAGGGGAAAAGATTGAGGTATTGGTGATTTCCTATCAAAATACTTATCTCGGTTTCATCGTTGATAAGCTTTTGCAACAAAAAGAGATTGTGGAAAAAACCCTCTCGAAACCCCTTGATCAGGTGCCCTTATTCAGTGGTGCCACCATTTTAGGAAACGGTCAGGTTTGCTTGGTACTTGATATTCCAAACATCATTCGGAAGGTTTTAAAAAATAAAAGACGGGGTCAGGAACATGAATATATCACAAATTGAATTTGATGTAGCCAAAGAGGTTATTAATATTGGATTGGCCAAAGCTGCGGACGCCATGTCGATGTTTGTGGCCGACAAAATTAAACTCAAAGATTTCAACCTGAGTATTGAGCGGGTATCGCCAAGAATGCGGGTCAGCAAAAAACAAGGGGAACAGGTGACCGTATTGACCACCGCGATCAAAGGGCAAATGCAGGGGGTATGTTTTTTTATCCTCAATCAGCAGGAGCGGGAACAACTATTGCTTAAAACCCTGCCTTCAAGTTTGAATCCCGAGAGCGAAGAAGCAAAAGCGATGGGGAAGGCTTTCCTGATGGAGCTTGACAATATTATCGCCGCTTCGGTCGTTACTCAATTTTCAAATTTGCTTGAACTGCAAATGCATGGTTATGTGCCTGAGCATGATGTTTATACGGAAGATGAACTGAATCCCGCACTCTGTGAACGGCTTGGGGTAAATTCACACTTAATGTACTTTAAGGTGATTTTACATTTTGAAGAGGCCGATATTAGCCCGGAGTTTATCTGGAGCCTTGATGCAAAATTTATGGATTCGGTGAACACCTTTATCTGTAATCCTCAAAATCAGCGCATCTTTAAGAGGGTTAAGGATAACCTGGAGCAGGAGCGCGTCAGTCGCCTGAACGCCTCAGTGAATGAAAAAATGAAGTTTGTACTTATCGATGATAGTACTGTGGCTTTGGCAATGCTTACCGAACTGATCGAAAGTTGTGGTCATGAGGTCATCAGTACTTTTCAGACGGGGGAGCAATTTCTGCAAAATGAGGAAAAAGTGTTTAAAAGTGCCGACTTGATCATTATGGATATCAACCTGATGGGGGATCTGAATGGTATTCAGACCATGTCCTACTATCGGGAAAAGTACAAAACTCCTTTCATGTATATTACTGCCCATGATCAGTACGATGTGTTGCAAATTGCCAAGCGTACCCTTCCGTGGGCTTTCCTGACCAAGCCCCTTGATATTAAATCGTTGCGGAATCAGCTCGAACTTTTTCAGTACAACCACCACGCGATGCAGTCGGAGCAAGAGGGTATTAATGAGGAAATCAGTCGGCTGAAAGAGGAGAATCATTCTTTGGCGACCAAGGCAGAGATGCTGCAAATTAGTATTCAGGAACTGACCACCACCAACGAACATCTTATTTCAGCGACTTTCCGCGAGCGCGAAATGAAGGAAGAACTGGCAGAATTGCTCAAGTTACTGGAAGAAACGAAGTCCACACTTGAGGTTCAAAACTCAAAAATTACCGAAAGTATTCAGTACAGTTATCGTATTCAGCAGGCGTTAAATACCAATAGCGATCGGTTCAAGGGGTATTTTAATCAGTCGTTTATTTTTTATCAGCCGAAGGATGTGGTCAGTGGTGACTTCCCATGGGCTTTAAAAATGGGTGACTACCTTTATGTAGCTGCCGTGGATTGTACAGGGCATGGCGTTCCTGGGGCAATGCTGGCGATCATGACCAATGTGATTTTGAAATACCTGTGTACCGATATTTCGCATACGACCAATCAGATTCTGGATTTGCTGCACCTTGAAATTGTCGATTTGTTACAGCAGGAATGCGAAAAAGTGAAAATTAATGATGGGCTTGACATTTCCTTGGTTCGATTCAACACCAAAACCAATCACCTGCAATTCAGTGGAGCCCACTTGCCGATGTTCTTACAGCAGGAGGGAACTTTGCAGATGATTCGTGGGGATAAAATGCCTGTCGGTGGTACTCAATACAAAAA
Organism: Persicobacter psychrovividus; assembly: GCF_036492425.1. Lineage (NCBI taxonomy): Bacteria > Pseudomonadati > Bacteroidota > Cytophagia > Cytophagales > Persicobacteraceae > Persicobacter > Persicobacter psychrovividus. Next base: position 71,526 of record NZ_AP025296.1, on the reverse strand, counting down.
TCGGAAGCCATTCAAGGCACATGATTTTGACCTGAAGCCTGGAGATCGTGTGTTCATTTTCTCGGATGGTTTGGTCGATCAGTTCGGAGAATCTACCAATCGGAAATTTGGGAGAAAGCAAACCTTCGATGCCTTGCAAGATGGTGCGGCAAAAAGCCTGAAGGAGCTCGAAAATAATTTCATCTCTCAATGGAAAAACTGGCAGGGAGGGGCAAAACAAATTGATGACGTACTTTTGATAGGTATTGAATATGCAACATAAAAAAGGCGTGTTGGTGGTCGATGATTCAAGTATTATGCGCCACCTGATTAAAGATGTGGTGGAGCAGGATGAAAGCTTGCGGGTGGTCGGTACGGCCAATAACGGCCGGGATGCCGTGATGCAGAATGAGTCCCTTAGGCCCGATATCCTTTTGCTTGATATGAATATGGGGGGCTATGATGGCCTGTTTGCCGTGAAGCAAATCATGAATGGGCCAGCCCCGGTGCCGATCATTATTCTGTCGGCTCTGGGCAATACAGACATGGACCCCATACTGACGGCGCTGAAGGAAGGAGCTTTTGATTATGTGAATAAATCTGCTGATCACCATTCCGATATTCATGCTATAAAAACGGTGCTTTTTGAGAAAATAAGAACGGCCCTGGCCACCGATGTTTCAGCACTCACGGCGGCCAAGCAGCTCAAAAGCAATACGGCTCCTCATACTTTTGAACAGCAGTTGGCCTATGATATTATTTGTGTGGGAGCTTCCACGGGAGGGCCCTCCGCGGTCGAGGCTTTTGTAACGAAAATCCCTGAAAATTTACCTGTTCCTATTGTTATTACGCAGCATATGCCTGCCTCCTTTATCCCTTCTTTTGGTCAAAGACTCAACTCATTAACCAAGAAAAAGGTGATTATCGCCAAATCGGGCACTTTATTAGAGCCTGGGGCAATTTATCTTTTGCCAGGGGGGGTAAATACGGTGCTTCGCGAAGTGCATGGGAAGGTCAAGTTTCGCCCTACAAAAATGCAGTTCGCAAGTTATAATGAGCCTTCCATCGACGGACTGATCAGTTCGGCAGTTGATATTTTTGGTCGGCGGTGTATCGGTGTAATCATGACGGGGATGGGGCGCGATGGCGCCGAGGGGATGTTAAGGATTCATCATGCAGGTGGCTTGACGGTGGCGCAGAGTGAGGAAAGTTGTGTTGTTTACGGGATGCCCAAAGCGGCCAATCATCTTGGGGCGATCCAGCACAATATTAAACTGCAGGAATTATCTACTTTTGTTATTAGCGCTATTTCATAATGAGTACAATAGTTACAGATCATAAAATTTCCGACGAAGAGCTGAAATCTTTGGCTACGGCCATAAAAACCCGCTATGGAATCGATTTCACCAATTATGAAATTAAATCCCTGAAAAGAGGTTTTGGCCGTTTGATCAACAAGCATCAGATGACTTCCCTGATTGACCTTTGGAGCGCCATTTTAAAGGATAAGGAATTTTTTCTTGGTTGCATTGATGACCTGACGGTAAACCTTACCGAGATGTTTCGGAACCCTGAGGTATGGATTTTTCTGCAAAAATTGCTGAAGAAAAAACATAGCAAACAGGCGAAGGTCAAGATCTGGCACACGGGTTGTTCCACTGGCGAGGAGGTATATTCAATGTATTATATTATTCATTCCCTTATGCTGACTTTTAAAAGTAAAGTAATTGCGACTGATCTGAGTCCCATGGCATTAAACACAGCCAAGGAGGGGAAGTACTTTGGTGTGCAGGCCAATAAATATGCACGAAATTTTGGCAAAGCATTTCCTAAAGGAGACTGGAGCAGTATTTTTGAAGAAATACCCACAGGGATCAAAATTAAAGATCGAATTAAACGTAGCATTGAATTTTATACACACAATCTGACGAAAGATGAATTTCCAGAAGAGGTAGATATTATCTTTTGTCGTAATGTCATGATCTATTTTGATAACGATCTTAAATCCAAAGTATTGATCAAGTTTCATAAGGCATTGAAACCAAATGGTTTGCTGGTGGTCGGATATTATGATATGATGCCTGAGGGATTTCAGGAATTTTTCCATGTGTATGATAACCGTACTAAAATATATATAAAAGTGTGATACTGTTTTTCAGTAGCTGGTCAATTTGACCGATCGTGGGCATTTAAAATTTACCTATTGTCCACTTTGTAATTGATTGAAAGAGTTGCTTTTAGGGCATGAGCAGGCAAATAGGCGTTATTTTGAATAAACTTTTACATTTACTAAAAATATCGAATCAACCTTTTGTTACGCGCAAACCATAAATTTCACCTCATAGGCTTTAGGAATGGCTAAAAATGATGTTGGTTGAGCAGGATTTTTCGGGATTAAGTCAGTTTCATCATGATCTGTGGTATTGTGTTTAGATTATTAGAATAATTATGACTTATTTTTGTACAGACTTAAATTAACAAAATTGATTGTTTCAAGGTATATCAAAATAAATGTACCTACGCGAAACGGGCGAGATACTTTAGCGCAGATGGTTAGTGGTATTCTTGTTTTAGCGTTAGCAGAAACATGACTTATGTATCAATGATAAGTTAATATTCATGTAGGTGTGGATGTTCAATTTAGTGTGATTATCAAATGTCTGAACAAAATTTACAGCAAAAAGTATTACCGCATTTTTATGCTTTGGCAGCATCTAACGACATTGTTTTTAGTGAAACCGAATCAGCAATTATCAATGTGATTTGTTTGTCTATTGAAAAATTTACCTCCTATGAACTTGTGATCGATATTCAAGCGATTCAAATACATTCCAAGCAATTACTCACAAGTGCGCTCCTCGAAAAATCGTGCGATAAATTGATGGATAATTACTACCTTCCTCCGCTTAAGTTATTGAAAGGATTCCGAATGCCTATCATTCATTCCTATTCGATTCTCGACACAGAGATTCACTTCAATATTAATCCTTTAATGCGTGCGTATTTTTATGGTACCATGACCTACTTAAAAAATAAAGAGGCACCGTAGGGAGTCATTGGTTTTTGTGCAAGTTAAAAAATGTGACCGCAGATAAGCTCCACCGTTATCATGCTAAAAATGGTGCGGTGTTGAACTATTTGGCTTCGGCCACTGTCATCAAGTGGGCTTCTGCGGCATTGACCTGAAGCATTTCTTCAGCGATTTTTTTTTGTACTAATCGGCAGTCATCGTCAGTAAAGGTACAAATATGGATGGACTCGAGGTGACCGAGGGAGAGCTCAATGCATTTCGATAAGACTGGGTTCAGATGATCCGAGTCCCCAGGCACCTGAGCATACAAATTCACCTGGGCGTGTAGGTGTTCATCCACAACCTCGGTGCCATAGTCAATGTGTTTTCTGTTCACATAAAAAAATTGTTCTCGGGATGGGATATACACCAGCAAGCGCTCTGGAACATATTTAGCAATTGTTTGTGTTGTTGTCATGATGAATGGGGGTATATTGGGGTTGCATATTAGTCTTTATATTTTTATTATTCTATTCGATTGTTTGATTTTTTACTATCAAATATGCTTGATTGTTACCCGACCAAAATAGCGCATTCCAACTGAAAATTATCATAAATAATCACAATGTTATTATAGAATGCTAATAATTTAGCCGTTTGTATTGAGTTTTCCGCTTTAAATCAAAATAGGCATTCATTTTTTACCGTATCGAAATTAGATACGTTGCGATATCAAATTTGACGCATTCGTAATCTTATGCGTGAAGGGGTAGAATCTTACATGCAATTTTAAGTTTCCGAATTTTACAGCTTTTAACTGTGGTTACCTTTATAGATGTGTTGCGACGGTAGTTTGATCGGTGAGGGATAAACCTGTTCAGCGTTGTAAAACTAAAAGTGCGTAATTTTTGGTACTACCAACGCTGAATTTTGGTGTTGGCTTGTGAAATGGGCCCAAAGTATTTAATGCCTCAGGTGTTTGACCGCAGCGACAGTCTAAAAACACGATCAAAAAAAACAGCCTGAACGAGATGTTCAGGCTGTTTTTACCTTACCACTACGATGGAAAGTCTTATCTTTTTAAAAAACCAAAATGTTCGATCGTTTCAAAAATCACTACAGGTTGATCATGACCAAGATCGGGAAAACCCACAAAAAACATGCGCTCATCGAACCAGTTGGAATGGCCAATAATGTAGCCCCGTTCCCCCAAAGGTAATTTGTCGCCGATATAAACCACTGGCTGCCCAGTGTAGGTGAGGTCTGGGGAAGCCCACCATTGTCCGCTATATCGAGGCTTCCTTCTCATCATATCAATGAAGTCATTTCCCAGGTCTTTTTTGGTTTGTTGGATATGTTCAAGGGTATCTACGTGATTGGATAAGTTCATTAATAACATGGAAGTAATTTAATTATTTCAACAAATAAGATTTTAGTCATTACAAAACATGACCTATGTCATTAATTAAAATACGAAAATCATGGTGTAAATGTCAATATTCAGATTGATATTTAACAAAATAACTCAAAATTTATCAAAATTCGATTTATGAGGGAATTTGTGCGCTATTTTAGGCAATAAATCATTTATGATTATTAATGACTTTTAGCCTTTATGGAACAGGACTAAATAAGGATTATTTGGAGTCTGATGGTGGGAAAATTATCTTCCAGTCATTCTTCATATCAGTGATTGTCCAATTTTTCATCGGTGCTTCTGTTAATCCCATATTCAACCGCCCAACGGCAGATTCGCGATCGTAAGCCCATTCTCTTTCTGCATCAGTATGGTGCAACAATAGCATAAAACTTTGGTGTGTTCCCAATGCCGCCCATCTGAGCATCTGCAAATCTCCATCCGAATTTCCAGAAGCAAATACAGGCTTCCGCCCGATGAATTTGTAAATAGCCTCGGGCTTTCCTGCCTTGTCGTCTATAAATTCAAGTTCAGGAAGTCTTCGGATTACAGGTTGCTCCCCGTGGTCATCATATTTTATTTTTATGGTACTGCCCACCACCTGATCGCGTGGAATACCATAAACCTCTTCCACCCAGGGGCGCATGAAGGCGAGCCCACCTCCGGAAACAATAAATGTTTTGAATTTGTGCTTTTGAAGAAAGTGGACAAGTTCTACCATTGGCTGATAAATCAGTTCAGTATATGGTCTATTGAGTGAGGGGTGTTTAGCCGTTTTTATCCATTGCAACACTTCTTGCTCAAACTCCTCGCCCGTTGTATTGGCATGCGATGCCAAAACAATTTTCATTAAACCCTTTTCGCCATATTTAAACAAAGCTTCGGTATCATGATCAATCGCCGCCTTCATCACAGGATCTTTTTTCCATTCGGGGTGCTGATCAGCCAGCGACTTTAATTTATCCATGGCAAAAATCAGTTGGAAATACAGCGGCTTTTCAGCCCACAGGTTACCATCATTGTCGAAAGTAGCAATACGATCGGGGACGGGGATAAAATGCGGACTGTTGGGATCGGTAACCGAAGCCACATAATCCATGATGGCTTGCTTCGTTTTTCCCTCCCGCCATGAGGGCAGCGGATCACTTTCAGAAGGAGAACTTTGCAGGGACTTTTGCTCTTGTGGATTCTCTTTCATCGAAGGAGTGCACGAAAATCCAAGGCTAAGCAATAATATAAATGCTGAAACAATTAATTTTGAGGCCATATTCAGTACAATTAAGGAGAATTTTTTTACTCATCAGATTAACAGGAATCTATCGGAAGAGTTTTTTATGGCATAGGTTTGCGGTTTTGGGGTCGTTAGTGTTGCATTGTGAACAAGAAGCAATAGCCCCCCCTTCAACAGAATTTGAAAGCATAGAAGTGGCGGAAATTCAAGGTAATGAACTATTGGTAAAACCGATGCAAATGATTCGAATCGATACCTGTATTAAATTATTTAGTTATCAATGGGTTCGACAGGTTAATGGCAATTCGATGGAATATTTCTTGATTGACATCCTGCTAACCTTAAGGCTCATTGCAATTTTCGATCAGGTCACTTAGTCACGATATGGCGGTGGATTATTTTGTTGTTTAATGGTATCAAAACCGTTGTTTAGTTGAAGTCTTTTTAAAATCAGACAAGAAGTGGAATGATATGCTTGGGGGAAGGAGTTTTTTCCTTTAATAGGAGGTTATTTATAATAATGACGTTATGCTTTATTAATAGCATTGGAGAACTCCCCCAACACCCGAATCTCGCTCTCCTGCGTTTCAATGCCTTGAAGGTAATTGCTCAGGTTGATTTCCGTATTGTCAATTTGGAGTTTTTTACGTAGCCGTGTACGAGCGACTTCAATGGCTTTGGGACTTTGCCCCGTGATTGCCGAAACCTCTTTGGTATTCATGTCCATGCGAAGCAGGGCAGAAAGCTTCCGCTCATTGTTGGTCAGTTTACCATGTTTGGCTTCAAGGATTTTATAAAAATTGGAATGTACGGCATTGAATCGTAAGCTGAATTCCTCCCAGGTATTGTCGTTGTTGATATTTTGCAGGTGTTCAATGATGGCGGTCAGGTTCTTGCGCTGGTCCATTCTTAATTTTGACTTGAACTCAAACAGTCGCTGCGAGACGGTATTGATCAACTCATTTTTTTGCACAAGATGGGTTACATTATTAACCAGTTCTCGGTTTTTAAAATCAAGCTGCTGTTCTACCAATTCTTTTTCAGCCTGAATTCTTTGTGTGGCCTCGCGTTCTTTTTGAAGCTTTTGCTTCAGGTACAATCCTAAAAGAACCAGGCTGATAATTAAACCGACCGCAATTGCCAAGCCCATATACATTCGCCATCTCCATTTCTGATGCCCCCTTTTGGTGGCTTCATTTTTTTTATCCAGCTCATATTGATCAATCAGGTTGCTCACCACATCAGTTTGTTCCGAACGCTGAAGCTTGTCAGAGGCTATTTTATAAGCTTTATAGTAATTCAAAGCGGAGTCCATTTGGTGGGTTTTCAGAAAATAGGAGTGACGTAACAGGTGAAGGTCTTGAAGATAAACTGCTTGTTGATTTTCGGAAGTAATAGTTGCGGCCTGCTGAATATACTTAAGCCCGATGTCTGTATCATTCACCGCCAGATGGTAGCGAGCCAAACCAATCAAATCACTGAATTGACTGCTGGTTTCGCCCAGGCTATCTTTTAGGTGTAAAGATTGTTCAAAATAAATTTTTGCCAAGTTATTTTTTTCCAGCGCCAAACTCAGGTTGCCAAGGTTATGTAATGCTTTGGCTTTAGGCAGTAGGAAACCTGAAATTTCCGCCGACCGTATGGCTTCCACATAATACGCATGCGCCTGCTCCAGGCGGTCTATTCCTTGCAGGGCCGAGCCGAGATTAAGACAAATGGAAGCCCGCAACTGATGCTTTCTTGCGGGCTCGAACAAGTCAAGTCCCCGGTAAGCAGTCTTAAAAAGAGGGATTGCCTTGTCATATTCTCCCTTTCGTTCATAAACAAGCCCCAAATTATTATTGAGTATCAGAAGCTCTTTTTTGTTATTCAGTTTTTCCCACAGCGCTCGGCTCTTCAGGTACTCCTCCGTAGCAGCGACATATTGATTGCTGATAAATAGTAAAGCAGCATATTTGCTGTGAAGTTTTGCGCGGTGAGCAGCCTCTTGAATTCGCGAGATAAGTTCGGGCAATCGTCGGCTATATTTTTTGGATTTTTCGGTTTGATCGAAGGCATAATGGTGTGCGAGTAACAATATCGATTCACATTGAACCAATGGGGATTCAGCGGTATTGCTCACGACCAGCAGGCTGTCGATATTTAAAGGTTGCCTGGCAATACTGGTGTTAGTATATATGATTAATATACTTGTAAGGATATAAAATTTATGCATGATATGCTTGCTGAAAGAATGAAAGTTGTTGCAGGCTTAAAGATAATGATAACTTTTTATAACCTAAGAAATCATCAGATAAAGTCAGGGCGAATTTTGCTTTGGGATACATTCATCTATTAAATATATTGTTTTGTGATATTTGATAAAATTACATCAGCATACATTAAGTATTTACAGACAATGTAAGGAATGAAAGACCCGTAGCCTCATCCTTTTGGGGGTTGTGTGTTTAACACGATTTTTACTTTCATTCACCAATTTCACCTATATATCAATTGCTCTCAGGCTGAAATGAAGAATTAAATTTGGTATGCTAAATAGGCTTTCGATACAGATTATCCTCTTTAATTAAGGCTGATTCAGTAGAATTTAAGAAGAATAAACTCTTTGTAGTTCATTTTTTAAGGTTTCTAAATGTGTGTTATTATCGCTGATAAAAAGTGAGTTAACGCTATTTGAGTGGTGTTTGTGTCGCTGTGTAGTAGCCACTGTGATTCAGGTAGTGTTTTCGTTAGGGTGAAGAATTAGAAGAGAATGAGATATCGATGTATAATTGCATTTGGGAGGCGTTAATTATATATGAAAAAAGACAAGAAAGAAAACACCAAAACAGATTCCGATTTTGAAGATCATTTGAGAAAAAAAATTCAAAAAAGAATTGTACTCAATAATGCCCTTAAAAAATTGGTACGTGCTTTAGATAAGAGCACTCCCAAAAAATAGTAATAATTATATCATCATTATCCATTTTAACCTTTATTATTAATGTCAAATTTTTTATACAGGTACTATAAGGTATTTGTGTCTGTAATAGGGTTGCTTATATGCACTTTCAGTACACAATGGGCCTTTAGCCAAGCCCAATTTATGGACGGTATGCGCAGGGGTGTTGTCCGTGTGAAATTTAAGGAGGGCCATCAGCCAGCCTATTTTTCTAACGCCAGAACGAGCGGCGAGGCTATACAGACAGGCGTAGCGGCCTTTGATCAGATCAATGTGCAGTTTGGAGCCACTCAAGTTAAGCGGGTTTTTGAAGCCAAAGGAGGCAATGAGGCCAAACTTAGGAAACACGGACTGCATTTGTGGTATGAGGTGATCGGAGATCCGACTCAGGATATCGCAACCATGATAACACATTTTGAGCAGTTGGCAGAAATTGAGCGGGCAGAGGCCAATTATGAGAAGCAGTTTGATCAGGGTAAAATGATTGCCGCAGACCTGAACGCTATGCGCAGCCGAAATAATGAGTCGATGCCCATGGATGACCCCTCGCTGGTTGATCAGTGGCATTATCATAATACCGGAGAATGGCATGATCAGGCGGTTGCGGGAGCCGATATTAATTTGTTTGAAGCATGGGAACGCCATCAGGTTTATGGGGATTCCCGGGTGATTGTGTCGGTGCACGATGAAGGGATTGACATTGAGCATGAAGATTTGAAGGCCAATTTATGGGTCAATTCAGGGGAGTCTAACACAGGAATGGAAGTGGGAAAAGATACAGACGGCAATGGTTATATTGACGATATCCACGGATTTAATTTTGGAGAAAACAGTCCTGAAATCACCCCAGACCCGCACGGCACGCACGTTGCGGGAACTGTGGCTGCGGTAAACAACAATGGCGTGGGTGTGTCGGGTGTTGCTGGCGGATCGGGGAATGGTGACGGTGCCCGAGTGATGGTTTGTCAGATTCTTTCAGGAGGATCTACGGCCGAGCGTATCGCTGAATCCTATATTTATGCCGCGGATAATGGTGCCGTGATTTCACAGAATTCTTGGGGATACACCAGCCCAGATTTCAAGGAAGAGGTGATTCATGATGCCATCAAGTATTTTGTTGCGGAAGCTGGAGATTATGAAGGAAGTCCTATGAAGGGAGGCCTGGTATTCTTTGCTCCTGGGAATAGCAATGTGAACTTTAGGTTTTATCCTGGTGCTTATGATGAGGTTGTGGCTGTGGGTGCCATGGCTCCAGATTTCACCAAAGCATCCTACTCTAATTTTGGGGAATATTTTGATGTGTTTGCCCCAGGAGGGGACGGATACGGGATTACCGAGGTTTTGAGCCTGGCGCCAAGTGATGGTTATGCCTACTTTGCAGGGACCTCAATGGCCTGCCCTCATGTGTCGGGAATTGCCGCTTTGGTACTTTCGCATCCGGAAAATTTCGGGAAACTTGACAGTGAAGGTCTCCGAAATATTATCCTGACTTCTGTCCGTGATATCTATCAGTACAATGCCTCGGGATATGCTGGGCAGCTTGGACGCGGATATATTGACACAGAATATGCTTTGCGAATTGACGACGGAAATGGCCCTGAAAATATTACCGACTTTATTGCCGTAGGGAGCTCTTTCGATATGGTGAGCTACCAATGGTCGGTACCTTCCGATGTGGTGGATATCTATCCCGAAGAATACCATTTTACCTGGGCCACCGACGCCCAGTTTTCAAATGCGGAAACGGTCACCATAAAAAACAATAATCAACAGGCAGGAACAAAGATGCAATTTGATTTGAAAAAGCTTGACGACCTTCCTTTCGGCACACCGATTTTTGCCAAAATAAAAGCCATCGACCGCTGGGGGAATACCAATGAGGAATCGGTAACTGTTGCGTCTGAAATTAAAAGGTCTCCTGAACTTACAGTGGAATTTCATGATTCAAATGCGGATGGGCATCATTTGATTACAGCGGATTTTCTTAACCCCTCGACCCCATGGCTGAAAGTAAAAAATATGGCCTCGGCCTCTGAAGGTGGGGCCCTGAAATGGCAACTTGTTTCGGGAACTTTGGAATTGAATGCTATGGCTGAAAAAGCCGCTGAAATGGCAGAAGTGCCAGCGAGTTTTAATGCCCCTCGCGCTCGATCGGCAGCAGGAGTTTCGGTGACACTGACCAATCAGTTACTCGAGCGAAGTGATCTCAATGTTGCGATTTCCGCAGCAGCCAATAATGTTTCGGACCCGAACTATATCGGTGCTATCGACCCTAAAAATACCACCGACCCTTACTTGCATTTAATGGGCGATCCTTATGAAACGTTGTATACTTCCATAGGAGATGGCTCAAGATACCTGACCAACAGTCAGGCGCAGCGTTTTACCGTTCCGGCGACAGAAAGCGGGCAATATACGATAGATTATGTGACCTTCAGGGCCAGCAGCCGTCCCGACTTTTATGGCACGGAATCGGTGGAAATATATCTTGGTTCCTCGCTGGAAACCGCCAAGCGTGTGGCGGCATTCAATGCGCAGGAATTTAATCCAAGTGGGACGACCTCAGATTACGATGCGCCACTGACAATGACTCGTCGGGCATATTTACCCAACAAATTAATTTTTGAAGAAGGCGAAAACTTCTGGGTGGTGGTGCATCATCCTGCGGGGAAATTCAATGCCTCACCGATGTTTATCGGTACTTGGGCAGGGGTTCAGCACGATAAAACCTCCATGATGTCTTTTGATGGTGGAAAAAACTGGCAAGACCTGAACGAAGCGCTCGAATCAGATTTACCGCAATTTTATGGCAGTGTGTTTGATGTCATGGTGATGCCTTATGTATATCAGTCCCAGAAAATACTACAGCCAACGGTTACCGAAGGTATTCTGGAGGCCGGCGAACAGGTGCAGATCCCTATTCAGTTACACCTGGACAGCGTGAAGGCGGGCGAGCATGAGCTTACCCACACTTTTCTCACTAATGAAAAAGACCAAACCTATCACAATTTTCTGGTAGATTTTAACCTGATCAATGTACAGCCACAGCTTGAAGTGGATGAAGTAACAGATTTTGGGCGAATATTTGAAGGGGGAACAACCACTCATGATTTGTATATTTCGAATATTGGCTACGCCGACGCCAAGGACCTTCAATGGGAAATTTCCGACGATGCCTTCACGGTAACAGGACCTTCAGATCTTCCTGCAAGATACCGGAACAAATTTGCTTTTACCTTCAAGCCCACCGAACAGCGAGAATACAACGCTACGGCAATCGCAAGCATGGAGGGCACAGATCGGAAGCTGCGACTGGTACTTACTGGCAGCGGGATCGCACCAAGTGTTTTGAAATTATCCCCTGCGGAAATTGTATTGCCTGACACGGATCTGAATGATCCGAAACATATCGGCAACACTTTCAAAATCATGAATGATGGCAATGCTGCCCTGCAATATGTTATTGCTAAATACTCCGACAAGGATATTCCGGATTATGAACGCAGCAACCTGTTTGGCTATACCTATAAAACGGATTTTAAAAACAGCAATCTGTCACATGATCCCGCAGAGGATGCACCCGAGTTTCGTGATATTTCCAATCATGTTTCAACACAGGATATTACAGAGGAAATCCGAGTAAGTTCACAACTTAACAAGCGTATTGATATCGGTTTTGCCTTCCCGTTTTTTGGGGAATACTATGGACATATCTATCTGAGCAAGTACGGCATCCTGTGTTTCAGTGATCATGCTTTCAATGCTACACCAAGCTTCAGGGATACCTATATGCCCGAAGGCTACATCTCAGGCCTCTTTGAAAACCTGTCTTTCAATGATGGCGGACGGTTGCTTTACTTGCAGGAACAGGGTAAACTGACCGTGCAGTACGATCAGGTGAAAACAGCCAATGCCTCAACCTACAATAAAGCCTTTAGTTTTCAGTATGTAATTTACAGCAGTGGCGACATTGATATTGTATATGACAGCTCGTGGCCTGCCGAGGGTACCGATGGCTATATCCTGAGAACGTTCGCTTATGTGGCTATTGAAGAACCACAGCAGGAGGATGGTTTGCTTTTCAAAAAATGGAACCATTTTCCAGAACTGGGCTATGGCACGATAGATCCTGAGGATACCGAAGCATTGGATAAAACGGCCCTGGGCTATTACCTGCAATTTCGGAACCCTGGCGTCAACCTGGCGGAAAACTTCAACACCACCCACGGCACTTTGCTGGCAGGTGAAGAGGAAGTAATTACCTTCGATATCGATCCTTCCCAATGGTTTGAAGGCGAGTTTGAGCAATATATTGCGGTGGTTTCCAACGACCCTGTCAATACCTCTCAGGGTGTTCATGTAAAGATGAATATTGTTTCTGGAGGTACGCCAGGTGTCGAAACCATTGTGGAAGATATTCACTTTGATGCGGTGCTAAATCAGCAGCTCGAGTCCAAGTATATTCCAGTCAACAATACCGGAACGTCTGCTTTCAGGATTGATGGGGTAGAATTTTCAAACCCGGGCTTCGTACTTAAAAATCAATCCATTCTCGGTGCCACCGTTGCTCCTAAAGAAACTGCTTACCTTGAAATTGTGGCTGATACTGAAAACGTGGGCGATTATAGTGCCGACATGCAGGTTGCGTTATCGGGTATTGATCCACTGCATTTCAACCTGACGGCCAAAGTAACGGAAGTGCCGATTTTCAGTTGGCAATGGGAAAATGACCAAACCACCGTGGACCTTCACCGAGGAGACCTGCATTATGAACCCTTTACGGTGAAAAATGAAGGGCGCTCAGACCTGACCTTCTTCTTTGATACCGACAGTTGGTTCAATGTCCTTAAAACGGGCAGCAGCTCAGAAGTTTCCGAAGTGGATTACAAGTTTGAAACCGGAAAGCAGGAATGCTGGTGGGAACAAAGCGGGGGCTTTGATTTGATTGAAGTTTGTGGACGCAGGGGACCTTCTTACGATTGGGTGGAACTTGCTGATCACCCGCAGGCAGAATATATGCCTGAGTTGAATTTCTGGACGGGTCAGCCTTTCGCCAACAAGCAATTGCCATTTTCTTTTGAGTTTTATGGCAAGCATTACGAGCAGATCAACATCGCCTCCTTTGGCTTTGTGACTTTCAACGAGGTAGAAAATAGGGAGTGGGACAATCCCGGAATGATTCCTTATATCCCCTATGATAAAAGCAGATTCCAGACCATGATCGCTCCTTTATATCACCCTACCTCACCGAATTTTTATGAATTTCCCAAGACGGCCGGCGTCTATTATCTTGAAGAAGAAGACCAGGTAACGATTCAGTATCACCTGTATAATGATATGTTCGGCATGGGGTACTCGATGTCTTTTCAGCTGATCCTCTACGCAACGGGCAATTTCAAATTCCAGTATCAGATGCCTGACAGAGGTTTTGATGCCTCCAATACGATCTATTTTCTGGATGCTTTCGGTTCTATTGGTATTCAGAGTGAGGATAAAATGCAGGGCTACCAGTTGTCGTTCATGGAAAATTACATCAGCGATGAAATGTCGATCGTTTTTAAACCTCAGCAAAAATTTGTGCTTGGGCCCATGGAAACGGGGACTTACGAGCTGTTGATAGACAGCCGTGAAATTGGCACCTATGAGGTGGAAGGGGTATTGCATGCGCTTTCCAATCAGCCGGGTACGGAGGAAGATTTCAAACACCCTATCCATGTTAATATCGAAGGTGTGGGCGCATTTACTCCCGAGGAATCGACTGTCGATCTTGGCATCATTTTCTATGAATCCCTTGACCCTTTAATTCAGGAGGGCATTGACCATCGGGTGAGAATCACCAATACGGGAACAGCTCCCATAGAAATTGTAGGTGGTGGGCTTGAGCGTAATTCAGCACGGCAGGTTTTTGGAGAGAAGATTTACGATGGCGGAAGTCTGTACATTTTCACCCCGATCAGCGATTATGTTTTTACAACGCCAAAACAGATTGCCCCAGGGGATTTCTTCGACTTTTATGTCGAGATTTCTCCGGAATATGCACAGCGTGTCGACGGTCAGTATTATTTGGTCAGCGATGAATTTATCAACCTTGCTACCAATCTGAACTTCACCTGGAGAGCGCTCGATGCGGTAGGCAGTGAGCAACAGGTGAGCATTCCATGGAAGGCCGCTTTGGGTAGTGCGCCGGTTTATGGAGGGCATGATGAAATCATCCGCAGTGAAATTGTGCGTGGCGAGCGGAAATCCTATAGCATTTCGCTCTCAAATGAAAAAGGGAAATCTCCACTTCAGTACAAGGCGGCTGTGGAATACTATCGTCAGGAGACTCCTTTTGCTCGCCTGATGCAGGATGAAAATGTAGAAACCACCGAAGGTCTGCCATTCGCAACGCTTTTTGCGGAAGTGGATCAATCAGCACGAGCGGTACAAATGGAGGAGGAAGCTGAAGTAGGCGATATTCCTTCGGATAAGGGCCTGGTACACTTCTTTGAAAATATCCGTGGAAATAATGCCTTTTCGGTAACCGGTTTCGGGCAGGGTGTTCCTTTCTCGGCGGCCACCAAATTTCAGGCACCGGAAGAGGGCAGTAGGCTGTCAAAAGTATGGACCCTCTGCCAGATTGAGAAAACGGAAATTGTTGAAATCAAAGTAGCTGTTTATCGTGGAACAACCATTGAAACCATGCAGCTGGTTCATGAACAAACAGCCATAAAAACCTATGATGGCGAAGAGAATACGCCGCATTGGTTTGGTATTGAGCTGGAGGAGGAAATAGAGATTCTTCCTTATGAAAACTTCTATGTACAATTTACTTATCCACGAAGCATTGCTCTTCCGCAGGCTTTCGACCGAAGAAGCAACAGGGAATATGGAAAAGATTATATCATTTCCCAGGGGCTTTGGTTTGACTCCAACTATGTGGGACTTGGTGGTGCCGGATGGCAAATTAAAGTAGGTGCCGAGCACGAAGGGCAAGGCGGTTGGCTGATTTTTCCCGGTGGTCCTGAAGGCGAGATTGATATTGAATCCAAGGGCACCATTGATTTCAGGATTGACGCCACCAAAGAGGTTGATGATTATTTGGCTGCTGAAATTACTTTCCGCACCAATGATCCTGTGTGGAAGCGCCCCTACCACACCGAAGTGATGGTTGATGTACTGAACCCACTGAACACCGAAGAGGAGCAGCAGTTTGGGGTAGCGCCGAACCCAGCGACGGATTTTGTGAATGTTAGTTTCAGGATTGAGGCTGCTGCAACAGCCACTATCGACATTTTTTCAACCACAGGGCAATTGCTGTTGAGTCAGCAAACACAGGCCATTTCCGGAAATAATCAGATTAAAGTACCGGTATCTGGTTTGTCTTCAGGCTTGTATATGCTCCGCATTTCCACTGATCAGGCCGTAATCGGCCAGGCAAACATTATCAAGCAATAGCATTTTTAGGGGAGGTATTCCTGCCTCCCCATCTTTTGGCGTTAAGATTCAACTTTATGAAAAAAATATATTTAGTCCTGCTGTTTTCCCTGTTCGGGATCACGCAGACGATCGCCCAGATTCAGGTCAAGGGGCAGGTCAACGATAAAGAAAGTGGCGAGCCCATCCTCGGGGCAAATGTTGTTATTCAGGGAACGGCTACTGGTACCGTTACCGATATCAATGGTGCATTTACGCTCGAGGTGCCTGCTGCTGAAACCGTTCTTTCATTTTCATTTATAGGATATACCAGCGAGGTCGTGAAGGTGGGCAATCAGTCCAACATACAAGTTTACCTGAATGCCGACGCCACCGAACTTGAGGAAGTAATGGTGGTCGCTTATGGCGAACAAAAAAAATCATCTTTCACAGGATCAGCCGCAACGGTTAAAAAGGATCATATCGAAAAACTGCAGGTTTCCAATGTTCAGAACGCCCTGGAGGGGGCCGTAGCTGGGGTTCAAGTGTCTGGGGTGAGTGGGCAGCCGGGCTCAGGGACTTCCATCCAGATTCGTGGAATTGGCTCCGTAAATGCTTCCTCGGCACCATTGTATGTGGTGGATGGTGTTCCTTTTGGCGGGGCGATGAATAACCTCAACCCTGCGGATATTGAGTCGATGACGGTCCTCAAAGATGCGGCAGCTACAGCACTTTATGGCTCGCGTGCAGCAAATGGGGTAGTGATGATCACCACTAAAAAAGGAAAAAGTGGGCAAGGATCCATTCAGTTTAAATCCCGAACGGGTATTGCACAGCGGGCCATGAGAGGCTACGACCGCCTTGGGCAAAAAGATTATTATGAAGCACAATGGGAAGGTTACAAAAACAACCTTATGGCAGCGGATATTGCCGAGGAAGATGCCCGCCTGATTGCCTCGGGGCAGCATCCGGTGTATTCACACCCAATGTTTGCGGGTTACCGAAGAAACCTCGTGCAGCAACTCGGGGGCTATAATGCTTTTGATGTCGCCGACAGCTTGTTGATTGACCCCACAACGGGACAGATGAATGCCGGTGCGAATGCTCTGTATGGCGACAATTGGGAGGATGAACTTTTTTCGGCGGCACTGCGGCAGGAGTATTCAATTGCAATGAGCGGAGCTGCCAACACCACGGATTATTTTGTTTCTTTCGGCTATTTGAATGAAGATGGTGTGGCGACAAATACAGGCTTCGAACGCTTTTCTACGCGTGTAAATGTAAATTCAGACATCAAAAAATGGCTGAATGCCGGTGCCAACCTTTCTTATACTTTCACAGAATCCAGAGGTGCAAGTACAGGCAATACCACGGCTTCCAATCCGTTTTTCTTCGCCAATACCATCGCACCAATTTATCCGGTATATCAGCGTGAAGAGGATGGCAGCTTCCTGCTCGACGATGCCGGAGAAAAGATTTACGATTACGCTGGATCACGTCCTTACCTCGGCAATTCTAATGCGGTAGGTACCACCACGCTCGATGTTATTGGCTATACCAACAATGCTATTTCGGGAAGGACTTACCTGAATGTGAAATTTAACGATCACTTTTCCGCCCGTACCAATGTGACGCTGGATTATGTCAACCGAAATTCAATTACCCATCAAAACAGCCTCTACGGCGATGCCGATAATGTAGATGGCCGGTCATCGCGTACCGATAATGAATACACCACCCTGACGGTCAATCAGCTACTTTCCTATCAGAACAGCTTCGGAAAGCACAATGTCAGTGGGTTGGTGGGACATGAAAATTACTACTATCAACAAAAAGGATTAACCGGCACCACACAGGGATTTCCCGTGGCGGGTCTTCCGGAACTTGGCGTGGGCTCTCACCCTACTTTTGCCAGTTCGTGGGTGGATGAGCACGTGATTGAATCCTATCTTTCCCGCTTTGAATATAACTATAACGAAAAGTACTTTGGCTCACTGAGCTTTCGTCGGGATGGGACCTCAAGGCTTGCACCAGAATCGCGATGGGGCAACTTCTGGGCCATAGGGGGATCCTGGGCGCTCCATAAAGAGGATTTTATGAATTCCCTCCGTTGGGTAAACAGCTTGCAGTTGCGAGGCTCGATAGGTGAACAGGGGAATGAAAACCTGGGCACGAATTATTATATCTATCGCGACAATTATAACCTCACCTACCCGAATAATTCGGAATACGGTGGCCGGATGACCTATCTGGCCAACCGCGATTTGACCTGGGAAAAGCGGCAGGCGACCAACATTGGCCTGGATTTCAGCTTACTGAACAATAAATTTTCCGGAAGCATAGAGTACTTCAACAATGCTTCCAAAGATTTGATCTTCACCATGCCCGTGGCCCCTTCCAATGGCTGGGGTGGGCAGTCGGCTAATATCGGAGGAATGAAAAACTACGGGCTGGAGTTTAACCTTTCCATGACGCTGCTGAAAACCACCAATTTCCGCTGGAACATGGATTTTGCAGCCACACACATGAAGAATAAAATTACGGAACTACCGCAAGAGGTGGTCATGTTATCTTCTTCCAAGCGCCTGGAGGTTGGCAGGTCCTATTACGATTTCTATATGTTCGACTATGCCGGCGTAAACCCACAAACCGGAGATGCCATGTATTACAAAGATTTGGGCGAAGGACTCGGCAGGGGAGTAACCACTGACCCCAATGATGCCGATCGTTATTTTGTGGGCTCAGCAATGGCCGACCTGACCGGATTTATCAATCAGCGGTTCAACTACCGACAGTTTGACCTATCGGTGATGCTCAATTACCAGCTCGGTGGTGAGGTTTACAATTCAGGTTACCATCAGTTAATGAACCCAAGCTTTGGGGTGGCTATGCATTCGGATATTAAAAATGCCTGGCGCGAAGAAGGGCAGGTGACAGATGTGCCAAGAATTGAAATCGACAACAGCAACTTGGTGAGTACCTCGAGCAGGTTCCTCAGCGACGCCAGCTATGCCACCATCAGAAATATCACTTTCGGTTATACCCTCCCCGAGCGGACCGCCAAAGCGATCCACATGGATAATCTGCGAATTAGTTTTGCCGTGGACAACCTGTTCACCTTTTCTTCCATGCAGGGCTATTTCCCCGGCACTGCTTCAGCGGACGGCTATATGAACAATGGCTATTACCCCATTCGCACGATGTCATTAGGTTTGGATGTTAAATTTTAAGAAAATGAAAAAATTATTATATCTCATATTATTGGTGGCTATGGGGGTGTTTACCCTGGGCTGCTCCAAGGATTACCTCGACCGTGACCCTTCTGATGCTATTCCCTCCGACGAGCTGCTTTCTACCGTCAAGGGGCAGGAAATTGCCCTCAATGGGTTGTATCGTTATATGTATTTGGCTGGCAGTCATGATACTTTCGGAGAAATGGCGATTAATTTGGCCCTGGACCTGCGTTGCGATGACATGGCCCTGCATTCGCTGGGGCATAACTGGTTTGCCAACGATTATGGCATTGAATTTTCGAGAGCAGAAACCCACGGGCGTCCTGCCAATATCTGGTCGTATTATTATCAGCTGATTTTTCAGGCGAATCAAATCATCAACTCTATTGACACTTCGCAAGGAAACAAGCATGAAAAAGCTTATGTGAAAGGGCAGGCTTTGGCTATTCGTGCGTATGGCCACCACCGTTTGGTGCAGGTGTTTCAGCAGACTTTTGTAGGGCATGAAAATGCCCCGGGTATTCCTGTCAAATTAACGGCTGAGCTTGAGCAATTACCGCGCGCACCACTGACCACCGTCTATGATCAGATCAAAGATGACTACCTTGAGGCGCTTGATCTGTTGGAAGAAAAAACGGAAAACAATGACCAGAAGGAAGACGAGGTGGTTTCGGTGCCGCGCAAACACCATTCACACATCAGTCATGCGGTAGTTGCGGGACTGCTTTCACGTGTGTACCTGGTGACCAATGAATGGGAAAAGGCGCATGAGTTTGCTGATTTAGCCATCTCTTCTGCCCAGGAACAGGGGCATTATGTGATGCCTGCACAGTCGTATTTGGATGGTTTTAACAACGTCTACAACCCAGCATGGGTATGGGGACTGGCCATTAACGGCGCACAAACGACGCTTTACGCTTCCTTCTTCTCTCACATTGACCCTTTTGCTGGCGGCTATGCTACCCTGGGCTCGATGAAGAAAATCTCCGCAACATTATATGCTGAACTGACCACCAACGATGTGCGCTACAATGTGTTTGCTGACCGCGATTATGAACTCGATGCAGCAGGAAATTTCGTCTGGCCAACACAGGCTACCCGTAAATTTTTACTGAAAAATCAAGCCTGGGAAGGTGATTATGTCCTGATGCGGATGGAGGAGCTTTACCTCAACCGTGGGGAGGCTTCCTTCCATATGGGCGACGAGGCTGCTGCCCGTGCAGACCTGAAGATGCTGATGCAAAACAGGCTTGCCAATTATTCGGAAAGGATCCTCTCGGGTGATCAGCTGATCGAACAAATATTACTGCAACGCCGCCTCGAACTCTGGGGAGAGGGGCACCGCTTTTTTGACATGATGAGAAATGGCGAAGACCTGCAAAGGGATAAAACCCACGACCCTGGAATGGCACGGGTGATGAACCTCCGAGCTGGGGATCCGCAATGGATCATGCAGATTCCGCAATCGGAGCTTGACGCCAATACGGCGATTAATGCCCAGGATCAGAATCCGCTGAAATAATTGTTTGGCTCGGTGGCTTTTGGAGGATCATTCGCTGCCGGGCATTTTACTGAAATAAATATTAACCTTAAACCTTTAGCTTATGAAATTTAAGTTTTATTGTGGACTGCTGATGGCCACCTTTTGGTCGGTGATCAGTTTTGCTCAGACCATGCCCGTAAATGGTGATGGTTCTGAGGCAAATCCCTATCTGATTGAAAATCTTGAACACCTCAAATGGTTGTCGCTCGGAACCGTGGGCGAAGAACCTTCCACCGAGCGATTCGACCTCCATTATAGTTTGATGGCTGATATTGATTGCAGCGAATGGGATGATTTTTCACCTATTGGGGGGAGCTATTATTTTCGCGGAAGCTTTCGTGGGAATGGCTATACCATTTCAAATATCCATTATGACGGACCAGGAAGTTTTGCCGCTTTTTTCTATGGACTGAATGGCGCAAAGGTGGATCAGCTTGGCCTGACGGGGCTGGATATTAACGTTCTGGGGAATGCCGGAGGACTTGTTGGCTATATGGGGTCCACTTCTACCATCTCGGAATGTTTTACCACTGGAAGAATTTCGGGTACCAATGTCGGAGGCCTGATTGCTGTATCCAACGGGGTAGTTTCAAACTGTTACTCGGGGGCGGAGGTCATCTGTGTGAGCTCGGAATCTTGGCAGAATGGCGGAGGGCTGATCGGAAAATTTTCCAGTGGTAGCCTGATGCAGTCTTATGCTTTTGGGCCAGTGAGTAATGCCAGTGGAACGGAAAATATTAACGCCTTGATTGGTGGCTTCACTATTTCACTTTCAGGTCTTTCGGGTAGTGTCTCCCAATGTTACTTTGATGCGGAAACCGCTGGGGTAGGGCAGGCCGAAGAGGTCGATGGGTTCCCAATTCGAGGGATTACCGGACGAACTACCAGTGAATTTTTGGATGAAAACAATATCTTTGGGATAGGCATTGGGACCACATGGGATTATGGAAACCTTCCTGAGGTTGATACCAATCAACGGCCCTATTTCATGTGGCAGTTATACGAGATGGCCGTTGCGGTTACTTCGGAGCCGGTATCTGGAGCAGCGGTACTTTCAGGTGGTGGTGGCTATAACCTGAATGATCAGGTTACTTTATCGGCGACTTCATCCCGAGGGTACCAGTTTGTACAATGGGAAGATGCCCACGGGACTGTGATCTCTACCGATGCAGCATATAATTTCACATTGTCAGCGATGAGCTCGACAAAATACACCGCAGTGTTTGAGGAACAGCAGGGGCCATTGTTCAGTGGTGGTGATGGTTCATATGAGGACCCTTTTGAAATTAGAACGCTGTCAGAATTGGCCTATATGGCAAATTTAGAGGGCAATTATCAGAAATATTTTATATTAATGGCTGATATTGATGCCTCAGCAACAGCGGATTGGAATGGGGGATTAGGCTTTAGTCCTGCGGGACATCCCGACAAACCTTTCAAGGGTGTATTGCACGGCAACAAGCACGTGATTTCCGGCCTGACGATCAACAGACCCAAGGCTTCCAATGTTGGACTTTTTGGATATATAGATGGCGCCTCTGTAGATTACCTTTGTTTGAAAGATGTAGCCATTAATGGGGGCGACGGTACCGGTGCACTGGTTGGAACAAGTAGTGTATATAGTAATGGAGAGATCCATCAGGTGGTGGTGTCGGGATCGGTAGCAGGTAATGATGCCGTCGGAGGTATCGTGGGGCGGTCGCAGGGATCGAGCAGCACGATGGATCATGTTTTTTCTTCGGCCTCAGTGAATGCCCGAGGAACGAACGTCGGCGGTATTGCTGGTATTGAAGAGGGGACGATCACTTTTGCCCTTGCCACTGGTGAGGTCAATGGCCTGAATGCGGGCGGTATTGCTGGGGAAGGTGGTGGAAACATCCGTTTATCTTACTGGGACAAGACCACCACAGGACAGGAATTTTCTGCAGGAAGTGAGGAATCCTTTGGTTTGGAAACCTCCGATTTTGAATCTGAGGAGCAGTTCAATTTTTTCAATTTTGATGCCCAGTGGGAGATTCAATCGGACACTGACTTTGATGTAAACACACGCCCTCTTTTACAATGGCTACTTTACGATGGGTATATTTCCGTAGAAGAAAATCCGGCGGTAAAATTTATTACGGGTGCAGGAGGGGTAAACATTGGAGATGAGGTAGTGCTTCAGGTACAGCCACTTGCAGGGTACACTTTCAATGCCTGGTTTATCAATGATAATTTCGTTACTGAAAACCCCTATACTTTCACCTATCAGGGTGGAGAAATCGCACCTGTAGAAGTGCATTTGCGCAGTAATCTTAATCTTGCCGGAGCGGGTACCGAAGCGTCACCGTATCTGATTTCAGATGTTGAGGATCTTGCACAACTGAGCTATCATACCACGCAATACAGTAACAGCTACTTTGAGCTTACGCAGGATATTGACGCGACCGAAACGGCACAGTGGCATTTGGGCGATGGCTTTAAGCCGATTCAAAACTGGAACAGTAAACTGGACGGTAAAGGGTATACCATCACAGGTTTACACATCAATCTTCCTGAAGGGGAAAATGTAGGTCTTTTTACAGAGGCTTTTGGGTTTGACCCGATGAATGAAGTGCCCTCATCAGTGAAAAACCTCACCTTGAGTCAAGTGAATATTCTGGGTAAAAAGAATGTCGGTGGTATTTTTGGTAAAAATGAATTTGGCGAGATTATGCATTGCCATATCGATGGGTTGATTCAGGGATATGAAAACGTGGGCGGTATAGCCGGTACGCATGGGCATACTGTTTTTGCGATGGCCAAGCTTGAAAGCTGTTCATTCAGTGGGGAGATCTTAGGTGTTAACGTCGAAGATGGAGAGTTTGATGGACCGAATAAAATTGGCGGAATAGCCGGACACAACGATTCGCCGATCAGCCGCTGCTTTATGAACGGTACTATCGGTAATGCCATGAATCTTGTCGGGGGGATTGTTGGAGAAATGGGGGCCACGGTCAGCTATTGTTTTGTCACCGGAACGGTAGGGAATGATTACAGTGCCTCCTATGTTGGTGGTATTGCTGGAGATGCTGCTTCCGGCGGTGGTATTGGTCCCTGGATTGATATCTTACCTCCTGGCCCTATTGACCCTGACCCAATATACATCGAAAATTGCTGGGTTTCTGGAAAGGTGTATGGCAAGGCAGTGGGTTCTGGCACCGATGGTGCTGGCGGCTTATTTGCTGGTAGCGATTTGGAGGTTACCAAGAACAGCTATTTTGATTTTCAGACCGTAGGGGTGTATGCCAATGCAGGGATCGATTCGGTTTCGTTTGGATTACCTACCGTTGCCTTTGCGCAAGGAGCAACCGACACTACTTTTGTGGATTGGGATTTTGAAAATGACTGGTTTTTAGCGCAGATCCCCGCTATGGATCTCAATATCAGACCTTATTTGAAAGGACTCATTCACGCCCACGAAATCACGATTTCTTCGGATCAAAATGGCGCAATTAATACGGCTGAGTTGTTAAACCCGACGAAGCTTTCAGTCATCGAGGGAGGCAGCATCACTTTTAGCATTGAACCCAAAGCCGATTATCGAATTGCAAGTTTGATGATTGATGGTGTTGAAGTAGCGGTGCAAACGTCTTATACGTTCTCTGAGGTAATGTCAGCACACAGCATTGCGGCAACATTTGAAAAAATCACCTATGAACTTACCGTTGAAAAAGAAGGGCCTGGGTTGCTGATGATCGGCGGAGAAGAGCTCACGGAGGACATGCTGGAAGTAGAAATTAAGCGTGAAATTACCTTTGAGTTCCAAGCTGCTGAAAAATCGGAACTTGCGGCGGTGTATTTCAATGAGGTGGAAATTCCCGAAGAAGATCTCAATATTTCGCAGGGGGTGTACTCTTGGAAAACACCGAGAATCACCGACAATGCGACCTTTAAGGTGGTATTTGAAGAGGTGATCCTAAGCAATGAGGCTGCTCAGGTGGGGCATGTCTACCCGAACCCAACTTCAGGAAAACTGACGATCACGGAGCTGGCAGCAGGAGTGGAAGTTCAGGTATTCAGCCCATCGGGTGCGTTGATTTATCAGCTTACGGCCTCAGGCAGCGAAATGCAGTTGAATCTTGCGCATTGTCCTTCGGGCATCTACCATGTGGTCATTGCAGGGGATAAATCCTTTAAACTGATCAAAAAATAGCAGGTGATGTAGGCGCAAAATGGGAGAGAGCATTGCCTTTATTGTAAGTTGTGATTCAAGTTTGTTGTAGGAAAAACACACCACGGTGCACCTCTCTTTTGCTGCCTCATTGAAGGCGAAAAAAAGATCCATCAGTCAAATACACTGATGGATCTTCCTTTAAATATACAATGGTATCTTTTTAGAACTGATAGGATAAGCCGACGTTCGCCACCCCTCGGTATCCAAATCCAAGTTCAAGGAAACCTGCCAACTTTCTACCCACGCGTATGCCCAATGCATTCACCTGAAATCCGACATAATTATCGTTACTGCTCTCCGATACCACAGAATTTGGTGGCAGGGTATAGTCGTGGGTTTGGGAAGTATAGGCAATACTGACTCCACTGTAAGCCTGTATCAGGTCGCCACTGACGTAATGGTATTCGGTGCCAAACCCCACGGTGAAAAATCGGTGACTCACATCACCTTCCTTGTTGCCATTCAGGAAAATATCCTCAGAAATTGACTGGTAGGCCGCATCAGCATATACAAACCACCGGTCTTTAATCGCCACTTTGTAAGTGATACTGATCGCCGGCCCGGCAGATACATTGCCAAAGGAAGCCCCGTTGGCAATGTCCTCAAAAGTATTCAGTATTTCATTGGTGGTATAAAATCCCGCTCCTACTGATATGCCCTTTGTGCCCTGATCCTGTGCCTTCAGAACTCCTGCAAAAATCAGCATAACAAGTAGTGTCAAGTGTAATTTATTCATGTTGAATCAATCTGATAGGTTTAATAAATATTGAAATGGTGATACTTGTTAAATCTATGTTCAACAATTTTTGTTGCAGCACATATTGGAATAATTATATCAATTTGATATTGATGGAACTTCCATCCACCTTGCCCATGTAGCGAGGCCTTTTTGTGATGTGCCATGCTACGTTTTGCTATTCCAGGACGGAATCGCCTGATCGTAATCCCTCGACTTATCACATGCACCAATGAACATTTTAGATGAGCGTTTTGACAGGTTTAGACTCCATACGATATCAACAGTTTAGGTGTGACGATATTCAACATGCGCAAAGTGGTGATCTTAATTACAGGCCTGATTTAGGCATCTCAATCACAGGTTAATCTTCAATAAATCATTAACAGTTTTAGTTTTTGGTAAAGTAGGCGTAACATCAATAAGGGTAAACTTCAGCATGAATTAGAAAATGAATGATTTTCTAAACAAATTCCGTTGGATATTTAACCTTGTCCTTTTTATGTAATGGGAAACCACAGCAGGTCTAATCTTTTTAATTTGAATGGCGAACAGACCTAATTTAAGGTTGATAATTTGATAAGGTATTCTTCGCCTTATTTACTTTTTAAATGCGGTAATATTGTGTCATCAAAAAAAATAAGTGAGTAAAATATCGCGAAATACTCACTTTTGGATGATGATAAACACAATATTTTAAAGGCGTATTTCGCCAGCATTTATTCTAAATTATTGAGATGAGTTTGCAAAACTTTTACCCTTTGCAGTTTTCAAAAAGAAAGCTAATCCACTGCACTGCAGCGTCCATCATGATGGGGATGTTCAACTTTGGATCCGCCGTGGCAGAGGAAGCATCACCTGAGCGAACAGCAAATAGTTATACGGTGGCCGCACAGAGCCACACCGTAAAAGGGCGTGTAATTGATGCCACCACCGGGGAGCCCATCATAGGGGTTACCTTGGCCATTGAAGGCGCACAGGCAGGAACTTTTACAGATATTGAAGGCAATTTCGAGCTTGAAGCTGAAGCCTCGGCCACTTTGGTTGTCTCTTTTATTGGTTATGAGACGGAACGAATTATTGTCGGGACACAAACAGCCATGGATATCGCCCTGAAGGAAGTCTCCATGGAATTGTCGGGTGTAGTGGTAACAGCGCTTGGCATCAAGCGGACAGAAAAGTCGCTCGGCTATGCGGCTTCCATCGTCCCGACAGCCGATTTGGCAGAAACAAAATCCACCAACTTCACCAACTCTCTGGCCGGCAAGGTCGCAGGTTTGCAGGTGGTCGGCTCTACTGGCGGCGTGGCCGGTTCGTCGCGAATCACCCTGCGCGGGGAATCCTCCCTCAACCTTTCAGCCAATGGCCCTTTGTTCGTCATTGATGGCGTGCCGATATCAAACAATACCGAAGGCTCTGGAGATTTTGCGGCCAACGCAGGAAATTTACCCGTAGATTTTGGCAATGGTGCTTCAGAACTTTCCTCCGACGATATTGAGGACATTACGGTGCTCAAAGGTGCCAATGCCGCAGCGCTGTACGGTTCTCGTGCTGCCAATGGCGTGATCATGATTACCACGAAAAAAGGACAGGATCGCTTTCAGGTGGAGATCAACAGCAATATTACTTTCGAGACATTATTGATGAAGCCGCGGTTTCAGGGTCAGTACGGACCGGCAGAAGGCAAGCTCACCGGCCACTGGGGAGACCGAATGGATGGCACGGTTCGTCCGGTTTATGGAGCGCAGGGCGTGGAGATGATGCCGAATATTTCCCGAGGGCACACGATGATCGAGGATTTTTTTGAAACAGGGGTTTCGGCCACCAACAATGTGGCGATTTCTGGAGGTAACGGACAAGACACCTATCGACTATCGTATACCAACACCTATAAAACAGGGATTACCCCTTCCAATGAGCTGAAGCGTAACAGCATCAATTATGCTGCAAAAAATCAGCTGACCAATAAACTGAGCCTGAACACCACGGTGAACTATATTCATTCTGGTTCGGATAATATCACTTCGGTCGGACATGGTGCGGGGGCGGTGATGTACAACTTTTATGACCGCAACGGTTTCACTCCTCTGAATGCGGATGTCAGTTGGGGAAAAAATTACTGGATGCCCGGCATGGAGCACAATCAGCAGTATTCCGCCCGTTTTATGGAAGATGGCACCAATGGGGGTAACAACCCATATTTTGTGGCCAATGAGTTTAAAAATACCCTCGACAAAAATCGACTGATCGCCAACTTCAATCTAAATTATGAAATTTCCGAGAAAGTAGCCACCATGCTGCGCGGAGGAACAGATTACTATAATGAACACCGTACAAGCCGTGAGGCTTTTTCTTCAACCCGAAATCTGGAAGGAATGTACCGGGAGGAGAAATATGGCTATCAGGAAAATAATTTCGACTGGATTACCACTTATAAGGAGGAGATTGGCCCCAACTGGAAGGGTACTTTTGTTGGTGGAATGAACATGATGCGTCAGAAAAGAACCAACTCCATGACCCATGGAGTAGGTCTGACCACCCCAGGAGTGTATTCTATCAATAACTTTAAGGGCAACCCTACAGTAAGCCAACTGAATACTGAACGGGCTATAATGGGCATTTATGGAACGGCCCAAATGGCTTTTAAAGATGTTTGGTTTGTAGATGTTACCGCCCGAAACGACTGGTCTTCCACACTGGTGAATCCTTTTGCGGAGAATGGAAATCAGAATAAATTCTCCTTCTTTTACCCTTCGGTGTCCACTTCCCTGATATTATCGGAGTTGATTGAGATGCCTAAATTTTTGAATTATACCAAGATTAGAGGAGGCTTTGCCATGGTGGGGAACGATACCGACCCCTATATGACTTATGCCACCTATGTATCTGGTGCATTGCCTGGGACCAACACGAACCCCAACCTGAACCCCAATGCGAATTTGAAACCGGAAATGACCACCTCCTTTGAGTTGGGCTTGGATGCCCATTTTTTCGACAGCCGCCTGACCATGGACCTGACCTATTATCATATGGATTCAAGGGATCAGATTCTCGTGGCGCCGGTTTCCACCACTACCGGATATACCGAAACGCTTTTAAATGCTGGTCATATTCAGAATCGGGGAATTGAAATTGCCTGGAATGCCCTTTTGATTGAAAGGGAAAATTTCAAGTGGAATTTCAGTGGAAACTTTACCCGAAATTTCAATGAGATCAAGTCGCTTGCCCAGGACATTGATGCCTATGTGATTGCACGGCCTACGGATGGAGGTTCCTCGCCGGGAACCCAGACCGTCATTGCTGAAGTGGGCGAAAGAATGGGCGCCCTTTCGGGCTATGGCTATCAGCGGGTGCAGGATCCTTCGAGTCCCTACCATGGCATGATCATTTATAATGAAGCCGGACAGGCCCTGAGAAAAGACGAAGCTGAAATTTGGGGGAATTATAATCCTGACTGGACGATGGGGCTTCGTAATGAATTCTCTTATAAAAACTGGCATTTGAGCGCCCTCTTTGATGTCCGAAAAGGAGGAAGTATTTATTCGTACTTCCACTCCAATATCTACGCTTCAGGCCTGGCGGAAGAAACATTGCCGGGCCGTAATGGAGGCGTGTTGATCACCGATGGGGTGTACCGCGACAGCGAAGGGAATTTCCATACTTTTGAACATGAGGTAGATGCGCAAACCTATTATACAGAGAAATTTGCCCGAAACAATATGGAGGCCAATACCTTTGATGCCACTTTTGTGAAGCTTCGGGAACTCTCCATCGGCTACTCTTTTCCTCAGCAGATGATCTCCAAAGTAGGCCTGCAATCGCTGCGGGTATCAGCCGTTGGGCGCAACCTGTGGATGTGGTCAAAAACACCTTATATCGATCCCGAAAATATGACCATGAATGCCGGTTATACCATTCCGGGTTTTGAGGTGGGGCAGCTGCCTTCCACCCGCAACTTTGGCTTCAATATCAATATGACTTTCTAAATCTTTATGGAGGAAATGAGCCCAGTGCATGAAGCCCATTGGCAGGTCAGGTTTTCCTTATCGCCAAGCCGTCTCCAACAATGGCGTTCAATGCCTTGCTTATACATTTGGGTCCGTTCCTCTTCCTAAAAAATCATGATCATGTTTAAAAAATATAAATCCTTTGCTGCTGGCGTAACCCTTGTTTTGGGATTAAGCGCTTGTATTGATCAGTTCAAAGAAATCAATACCGATAAAAACGACCCTACGGCGGTAAGCCCCGGCGCCCTTCTGGGAAATGTTATTTTTGAGGCAGGAAGAACCCTCGCCGATCGAAATATGGACATTATGACCGATGTGGTGCAGTATTCCTCCGGTAAAATTGGTGGGCAGCGTTCCTTTGAAAATTTCAACTGGTCGCCGGATACGGGCGAAGAACTTTGGGACATGATCTACCTGAACATGACCAATGTGCGGGACATGAATCAAAAAGCCCATGCTTTGGAACAGAAAGCATATGAAGGGGCTTCCCTGGTGATGGAGGCCTATCTGATGAGTCTGGCCACAGATGCTTTTGGCGATGTGCCTTACCGTCAGGCATGGCGGCTCGATGAAAATTTGCTTCGCCCTGCTTATGATCCTCAGGCGGTTATTTATGACTCCCTTTTAGTGAAGCTGAACCGTGCAGACCAGTTGTTTATGGCAGATGAAACAGGGATGATTAGCGGTGGTGATTTTATCTTTGATGGCGACGTAGAAGCATGGCAAGGCTTTGGCAATGCCCTGCAGTTGCGCCTTCTTGCACGCATGATCACCAAAGACCCTTCCAAAATCAGTCAATTTGCGGAGGTCGCTCAGCGTCCCTTGCTCACCACCAATGCCATGTATACTTTTTCGGGCGTCGCGCCGGACCTTTCCCCTGTATTTCTCTGGCGGGAAACGGATTTTAACCTCAGGAGATTATCCGTTACCATGGCGGAAATGATGAATGGGCTGAATGATCCCCGCCGTTCAGCATACTATGAACGTCCGCAGGGCGAAACGGAATGGGTTGGCTGCCCCATAGGATATACCATTGCGCAATTCGATGCCGACCCTCAAAATCACCGTTACGCCACCCTGAACCAAAGTTTTTTGGATAACGGCGCCTATGCCAACGCAACTTTTATGAGTTATGCTGAACAGGAATTTCTGCTTGCGGAGGCGGTACTGAAAAACTGGATTAATGGGGAGGCGGAAATCCACTATAACCGGGCGGTAACCTCTTCCATAGCATTTTGGAATAACTATGGCGGAAGTGGGCTAACCCCTGAAGCCTATTTGGCACAGGCGGAGGTCGCCTTTTCCGGTGAACTGGAACAGGTGCTCACTCAAAAATATATTGCGCAGTTTGCCAATCCTTTTGAATGCTGGTTCGATTACCAGAGAACGGGATTCCCTGCCCTGAAACTCGACCATACGGCACAGGTGAACAATGGTGACTATCCTGCAAAACGATTCATGTACCCATCTTTTGAGGCCATGTCGAATCATGAAAATATGCGAAATGCCATCGATCGGACAATGAACGGCGTGGACGACATCAATGCGACAATCTGGTGGAATAATTAAGACACTGACTAAAACAAAAAAGCGATTGATCAACTTAGTGCACCTAAAATTGATCAATCGCTTATTGTATTATTTTAATTCAAGGGCTTTTTTTTCCTTGGATGATTTCTTGCGACTCTTTTTATGGCGTCGGCCATACCAAAGCATAAAACCACTCAGGGGTAGGGTGGCTGTGAGTAAGCTCACAAAAAATGCAATGATTTTTCCTGCAATGCCACCAATAGCCCCAACATGAATGTCATAGTTCATCCGGAGCACTTTATCGGCCAAGTGGGCATTTTTATAGGCAT
Organism: Persicobacter psychrovividus; assembly: GCF_036492425.1. Lineage (NCBI taxonomy): Bacteria > Pseudomonadati > Bacteroidota > Cytophagia > Cytophagales > Persicobacteraceae > Persicobacter > Persicobacter psychrovividus. The sequence goes on along the minus strand of NZ_AP025296.1, from coordinate 39,980 downwards.
CGTAAATCGTGTTACCTTTAACTTCTTCAAGCGTACGCTGATCAAAATAGCGGTAGTCAGCATTGTAAATTACCCCTTCCGTCCGGACCACCTCTACAAGAATACAATCCTTGTCGGTATACGGATAATGGATTTCGATTTTTTCCCCTTGGGGATATTCTTTTTGCATCATTCCGAGAAGTCGATCGATCGCTGGGCGGTCCGCGGGAATGGCTTCCGACAGCTGTTGTGGGATTTCATAAGTTGGATTTTTTGTTCCGCCCAAGCCGAAATACACCCCTTTCTGAATCCATTCAAAAGACATCACCAGCCCCGTAAAAGAGAGGATCAGGGCAAGGCCGCAAATGTAAAACCCGAGAATGGCATGCAGGTCGAAATTTTTCCTTTTCCAGCCAGTAGATGGCTTCCATTTAAATTTAAGCCGTTGGTTCAGGTGCTTTTTCTTTTTTGGCCACCACAAAATGATGCCCGAAAAAAGCATCACTACAAAAATGAGAATAGACCACCTCACCAGCGGTTCACCAATGGCTTTGGGAAGCCACAAGCGCACATGCCCCCGCAGTACAGTGCCAAAAAATCCGCCAAGGTGATTCTCCTCCGCCAGAATTTCTCCGGTGTAGGGGTGAATATATAAGCTATGATAAAATTCAGGCTCAAACTCATAATAAACCAGCGTGATGGGTTCATCGGCCTGACCATAAATTACACCGTGAATCAACCTATTGGGGTATTTTTTATGGGCAATTTTTTCGATTTGTGTAGGGGTAAGCAAAGGGGAACTTTCCACCGGAATGTGAATCGCTGTTTGGGTAAGTTGCTGAATTTCCGACTTAAACACCCAACAGCAGCCCGTTACCGAAACGATAAAAACCACCAGACCCGTAAGCAGTCCGAGTAGTTTGTGGAGTTGTAAAACCTTCTTTTTTATGCGCATAAACCGAAAAGTTAAAGTGGGCAAAGCGATGGCCGTGCCCACAGGGAAAATTAGAATGAATAGGTGAAATTAGCCAGAAAAGCCCGAGGCGCCTGAGGCGTTATCGTGGTCCAGCCTTTATAGTACTCCTCATCAAAAAGGTTATTTACTTTCAGACTGATGCGGTAGCTGTCTTTCTGGAAATATACCGAGGCACTCGCCACCATATAGCTTGGCAAAATAAAGTCGCCGGTGGTGGTATAGTTTTTCACGTATCGTTCGCTGGCGCCATTCAGTCCGAAACCTGCTCCAAGCCCCTGAACAGGTCCATGGCTGAACTGGTAGCTTGACCAAAAATTAAAGAGCATCTTCGGGCCGGCCTCCAATGGGCGCTGTCCCAAAATCAGCGGGTCATCGGTTTGTGTGGTGGTGCTTTCATTATGACTGAAACCGGCACGGAGATTCAGCCCTTTTACCGGATTGGCATTGACCTCAATCTCAACGCCTTCGCTTCGAACGGCCCCATCCTGAATTTTATTGAAAGGATTCTCAGGGTCGATCATCACGCGGTCAGAAACTTCAATGTTATAATAGCTGACCGTGGCATTCAGACGATCTTCAAGGAAATTGGACTTCACACCAAATTCAAACTGATTGGCGCGCTCTGGCTTGTAAACAACGATTTGCTGAGGACCGGATTCCGGATCACCGACCAGCTGTGGGGCAATATTCTGGAAGCCATTTTGATAGTTGGCAAACAGCGACAGCTTATGCATAATTGGCTGATACATCACTCCAACCTTTGGGGAAAGGGTGGTTTGCTCGTAGCGGTCATCAGTGTTATTGAGGTCGCCCTCATTATTGAAATGGTCAAGGCGCAAACCTACCATCGCCGATAGGCGAGGGGTGAAATTGATGACATTCGATACATAGGAGCTCATGATGCTGTGTCTTGATTTGAGGTGTCCTATGGGCTGATCAGCCAGTGCCTGATCAACACCTGCCTGCGACAGCGGAAAATCGGCACTGTCGTTGCGCAGGCCATCCGGGGTAATGGCGCCATAAAATATGTAGCCACTGTTGTTGCTGGTTTGCGTAGAGGTGAAGTAGTCAAAACCAACCACGAGTCGGTTTCTCAGTTGTCCGATTTTAAAATCTCCCGTAAAATTCTGCTGAAAGTCGGTGGTTTGGGTGTGGGCATTTTGCTTACTGATGAACCTCGAAAATTCATTGTCTCCCGTACCGCCGGTTTCCCATAAATAGGAATAGTAACCATTGGTGGACGTACCACTGGCCGAAAGCAGCGTTTGTGATTGCCAGGCATCAGATAATTTATAGCTCATCTCCATCCGGTAATTCTGAGTAGGATTTTCCAGGGTAAGGTCGTTGCTGGTAAAAGAAAGCTGACGGTTGTAATTGAGTTCTTCAAGATTGCTCGCATGAGATTCCACACTTCTGTTCAGGAACAACATCATCGGGTTCGTTTGCTCAGCTTGGGTAATTTCTCCGTAGAACGAGAAGGAAAGTCGGTTATTGACTTTATAGGAAAGGCTTGGAGCAATAAAAAAGGAATTTTGGAATCCGGCATCCTGAAAGCTCTGCTGCCTGGTATGGGCGGTGTTCAGGCGGAAATAAATATCCTCGTTTTCTCCAAGTGGTGTATTGTAATCGCCCACAATCTGGTTCAGACCGAAGCTCCCCGTGGTGTAGGAAAGCGAACCTCCGGTGCCTACATAAGGCTTTTTCGTAACCACATTAATCAGTCCGCCATACGAGCTTACCGCATTGCCAAACAGGGTGGCCGATGGCCCTTTCAGTACTTCGATACGTTCAATATTGGCGGGGTTGATGGTCCCGTTGGTAAGGCCGGGCAGTCCGTTGACCAATTGAGGCTGAACAGAAAAACCACGTAATGAATAGTAGCCTGCACCGTCGCCACCGCGTCCGGTAGATGCCCAGAGTTGTTCCACGCCGGTGGCATTTTTTAGGGCATCATCAAAGTTTGTTACCACCTGAGATTTTAACAGCTCATTGGTAACAGTACTGTAAACTTGCGTATTTTCCATGTCCTTCAAAGGCAATTTGGAAACATAGGCAGTCTTACTCCGGGAAAATGCATTGGTGCGCTCACCCTGAATAACAACATTGTTCAAAATCTCATTCCCCTCATAAAGGGCAATGGCTCCAAGCTGATGATTTTCTGCCTGTCCAAGATCCACTGTAATTTCCTGTGCCTTATAGCCAACATATGAAATGGTGAGCGTGTAGCGCCCCGCCTTCAGCTGATCAAGCTCAAAGTGCCCCTGCGCATCAGTTTGCGTACCCTTGAGGGCTCCTTTGATCAATACATTCACTCCAATAAGCGCCTCCTGGTGCTGGTCGGTGATATTACCCGATAGGGTAGATTGCTGTGCCATTGCAGTGCCGCTCATCAGCAAAAGGAATAATGAAAGTACCCTTATAAGCATATTATATTTATTTAGACTGATTAAAAATAGTAACGGGCGCAAAAGTAACTATTTTTATTTGAGTGCCAAATAGCAAAGTGCTTTTTTTGGCCAATATCCGCATTCAGGAGTTATAAGAAGGTTTTTTTAGCACTTTGGGACAGGATTTTGGAAAGGAGGCGAATATCGAATAGCAACTCAGAATGCCATAATGAGAGGCAAGTATGGCTTCATCATTAAATTGGCAGGCTTAAAAAACGCATTATGCTTTATTAGAGGTTCTTAGGTTTTAGTTGGTTGAATTTCGACCTAAAAGAGCGCGTTAAAAGTGATTTGGCTAAAAGTGATTTTTCCTCCCCAAAAAATTTATGGATGAAAAATAATTTAAAAGTTTGAATAGACTGCCTCAATCAAGATTGGTTATTCTTCCCCTTTGATGTTTGGTCATCTATGCGAATAAATTAAAGATATTTCATCGCTGTAACCTTCAGAGGGTCATTAATTTAAGGGTGTCCGCCAAAAAGTGCGGCGATATTTTTTACCTAAATAAATTATTATGACTCATTTTTATGAACGTTTAAGCGTCAGGTGGTCCCAGGTATTCATGCAACTGATATTGCTGATGGGATTATTAGTCTTTATGGCTTTTCCCATTCAGGGGGCAGAACTTATCCGTATTTCACCGATAAGCAATACCATGGTATTGGTCTATATCGAAGATGGTTTCATCGATACCTATGGAGAGGGGCAAGGCGTACCACAAAATAAAACTTATCATGATCCGGCAGCTTTAAACCAGCTACTTAATCCGGCAAATTACATGGTTTCAAGTGTTGATGATCCGGATTTTTCGAGCCCACAGACAGCAATTAATATTGGCCGAAAATCCAAGGCAATTCATTATAATGACCAGTGGTCAAAGGTGCCTTATGTCTTTGGGCACTGGGTGTATATTGAGTTACCCTTCCCACTAAAGGAGGGGAAAAATTATGACTTTAAAATTCAAAAAATTGTTGAAGGGCGGGAAGAGTGGCCATTGAATTTCAATTCAAAGCACCTTCGCTCCGAAACCGTTCACGTGAATATGGTCGGCTTTGCCCCGGCGAGCCCCAAGTATGGCTATTTATCTCAATGGATGGGGGATTTCAATACGGCAGATCACCCCAACGGAGGGCTTACGCTTGATCAATATGACGGGCAGCCCTTCCGGATTGTAAAATATGCAACGGGAGAGGTGGTTTACAGTGGAACGGTTGCACTACGACGTCGGAAAGATTTCAGGGAGTCAGGGAATACGGATTTTGCACCTACCTACAACTACTCAAATGCCGATGTCTTTGAATGTGATTTCAGTGATTTCTCCGCTGAGGGTGAATACGTACTTTCGGTGGATAACCTGGGTTGTTCCTATCCTTTTGAAATTGGGGGAGATGCCACTAAAGAGCCGTTTTATTTTGCCATGAAAGGCCTATTTTGGTCGCGGCAGGGTGTTGATAAAGAAATGAATGACGGTTCAATTATCCCAAGGGATCACCATTATGAGGATAATCTTTGGCTTTGGGACAACGACTATCTACCTGGAGGAGATCACTCCAATAAAGGGTTTAATGTAGGCAATGCGGTGGCCGTAAATGGTATTTATGGATATTACCACGATGCTGGTGACTGGGATGGCTATATTCACCATGCTAAAGTGCCGATCAGTCTGTTGATGCTCTACGATCTGGCGCCGGATAAATTTCATGATGGTGATATTGATAACCGGTATCGCCTGTCAGCTGACAGCCCCTGGATTGATGAAGGAAGCAATGGAATTCCTGACCTGCTTGATGAGGCGGTATGGTTGATTAATTACTATAAACGTGCACGAACGATCCTCAAAGAGGAATATGGGGCTTCGGGTGGTGTGCCCGGTTATGTGGGGCAAAATGCGGTGCCCGGAGACAACACAACGGCCTGGAATGATCATAGAGATTGGTACCTTTCGGGAGAGTCTGCCTGGCAGACCTATTATTATGCGGGTTTGGCCGCTTATTATGCTATTTGCCTGGACAAATGGCATCAGCTGACCGCATCTGGGAGTCATGCGGAATCGGCAAGTTGGCTGAAAGAGGCGGAGGAAGCTTATGCCTGGGCTGAGGCTAACCCTCAAGATACCGATCTGTCGAGTGTCAATAATAATGAATATCGGGTCAAAGGGTTTGCTGCTGCAGCTTTGTTTCGCCTTACGGGTGAGGTAAAGTATCAGGATGATTTCAAAACTTACTTGGACTGGGAACCTCAGAAAGCCAACGGGGAGTGGTCCAATCAGAATATCATCGACGTTTGTTACGCCTTATTTTCACTTATTGATGACAGCCATCCAAATCTTGACCTGAATACACGAGACCTTTGTAAAGAACAGGTGATCAGCAAGGCAGATAATTATAAAGTATGGAATAATCAGAAAAACGCTTTCCGTATAGCAACGGAATTTGGGCAGTTTTTGCAGTTGGGAGGGATGAATACTCCTCGATTGACTTTAGTTCCTTTTGCTCATAAATTAACAGGTGATCAGAAATACCTTGATGTGGTGCATAATTCATTGAACTATGTTTTGGGGGGCAACCAACTGAACATGACCTACCTTTCGGGATTGGGCGAACAGTCGGATCAGTGGATTTTTAATCCGAATGGCTGGCTGGGCAATGACCGCAACAGCATGGTTTATCCAAGTTTGCCCTATATTGGGCTGACGAGTTATTTTACCACAACAGATTATTGGTACACGATTGGGATCACGTCTGAATATTGGACAAGGGGAGGGACCTATCCCAATCTGATTGACAATCCGCAGAGTTGGCCGGGAGCAGAGCAAACCTTTATGAATCAGTTCAGTGTACAGGGCGGGGAGTTTACGGTTCATCAGCAAAATAATTCGATGATTTACGGCTTTGGTTATCAAAAGGCGATGGATCCAACAACCAATGGTGTGTACCGAATTGCCAGTGCACCGACGGTCAGTTTGAACCTGACTGAAGGGCAACAGGTCGGGTTGAGCAGTGTGGATTTAACGGTTGATGCTTCCTCAACCGTCCGGGCTGTCCGTTATTTTTACGATTGGCATTTTATTGGAGAGAGTGAAGACAAAGCCAATAACTTCGCACTGAATTGGAATCCGCCGGTACCTGACGGCACCTCTGTATTGGTTACTGCAGTAGCGATTGACCATAAAGGGCAATGGTCTGTTCCTACTTCGGAAGGAGAGAAATATGTTACCGTTAAAGCGGGGCCCGGCGATGATATTACTCCTCCGGAAGTCCCCTCAAATTTGTACATAAATAATATCGAAACGTTCTCTTTTCAACTTCATTGGAGCCCGGCATCGGATGCCTCTGGGATCAAGAATTATGAAGTATATATCGATAATGTTTTAAGACAAAAGACCCCTGATGCTTATTTGGAAATAGATGGACTTGACCCGAATACAACTTATAGCTTACAGGTTTTAGCCCGGGATAAGGAGGGGAATGTATCGGCCAAAAGTGTCGCATTCAATGGTACGACTGCTGATATTGATTTGGGTAATGGGCAAGTGCATCAGCAGGATGCAAATGGAGTCATTAATGTGCAGGCCGAAACTTATAGTTATCGTGATGATGGCCTGGGAAAGTTTGTGAATAAATTCTGGTATGAGTTCAGCGATCCTGAAGCAAGTGGCGGCACCTATATGATGGTACAGGACAATAATAATTCGAATTCTGCAGGATCACTTAATGGTCCACGGATGGATTACACAATTAATTTCACGCAGACGGGTACGCATTATGTTTGGGTTAGGGCCAACGCACCTACGGGCTCAGATAATTCAATTATCCTTGCGCATGAAGGGAATAATTTAGGAGACTGGAGCCTCCGCGAAGCTCAGGGCTGGCAGTGGTATAAGGCGTCATTGACATTTGAAAGCTCCTCTGCTACCCAACAAACATTTAGTATTTATATGCGGGAAGATGGCACGCAGGTCGATCGGTTGGTCATTGCCACAGATCCCGATTTAGATCCTTCGGCTTTACCGGAACAAGTACCGATGAGTGTGAGCTTAGTCAGTCCTTTTGAAGGACAGACCTACCAGGAAGGGGAGGCTACAAAAATAGAAGCCACCGTAACAGGCACAGTGGATATTGTAAATGTTTTTCGGGTTACCGACGGCAAATGGATTTGGCTGGCCAACCTGAAAGAGTCCCCCTATATTTTTGAGCAGGAGTTCCCAGTAGGTACGCACGAAATTCGGGTTCGGGCAATAGCACCGGGTGGGGAGGCCACAGATTATGAGTTAGCGAACATTGTTGTTAGCCCAACAGAAATTGTTCATCAGCAAGGAGCAGATGGAGTAGTGATTTTTGAGGCAGAGAAATATTCGGATGCGCAGAAAGGAGAGGGGCTGGCAAATGGAATGCAATGGCAGATTTTTGCTGATGTATCTGCAAGTGAGGAGCAATTTATTCAGGTGCCCGATAATGGAAACATTATGGTAAGTAATTCGACCACAGGGCCGGGGGTTCATTATGATATTGATTTTGTGAAAAGTGGTGTGCATTATCTGTGGTTGCGTCATCGTTCCCCAAATGGGACGGACAATTCCGTCAATGTAGCCTTGAATGGTAAATTGATCCACAGTTGGCATCTGCCGGATCAGCTGACGGAATGGAAGTGGGCAAAAATGCCGGTAACATTCAATGTGGCTGTTGGAAAGCAGCGGATCAGTCTTTTTTTGAGGGAGGATGGCACCCCTGTTGATAGGGTCGTCGTGACCAATGATCAGGATTACGTTCCGGAAAATGATTTAGCCAACCAAAGGGTGTTGGTCAATGACGCTCCTTCGGTAGTCATCTATCCTAATCCCTCTAATGGAACGGTATATATTGATTCCAATGGTCAGCTTATTGATCAACTGTTAGTCTTGGATGCGATGGGGCGAATAATCATGCAGCGAAGCTTATTAAAACAGGCGCAGCAGATCTCACTTCCTTCGGGCACTTACCTGATGCAAATCAGCATGGATGGTATAACCCATACTAAAAAAGTGCTGATTCATTAAATAAATTGACAAGAGTGCATAACGAACTGAGCGTATTGAATCGCGAGCGTCCCACTCATTAGGAAAAAGAGGTTTGCCTTCATACGGTTATGCACTCCAATAATTGACGATCTTTCCCCCTTTTATCATCATTTATGAGCCTTTAAGTATCATCAAATCCTCATCTTTGTTATATGCACAAGCGATAAATTACTTCAGTGTTTATTATGCTTTGAATAGATGGCCACTCTTTTTGGGGGAAAAGAGGGTTTGTAGATTTTGATAGCGTGAGATGATCGTACGCTAATGATAGTGTAGCCTGACAGGTTACACTATTTTTTTGCCTCAACTTTTGGGCAAAAAAATACCCCACGAAACCAAGTCCGTGGGGTGAGATTAAATCTAATTTGGGAATTATACCAATACGTCAAATGCTTTGAGCATTTCCTCGTGCACTGACTTGTTATTGTCAATCAATTCGATGCGCTGATCCACACACAAATGGCTTTTCAATGGGTCTGCTGGCGTGTTCAGGCAGTAATCTACCAACTGATCTACTGAACTTTTGGCTACGTGAACACGGGTGTCTGAAGAAGCATAATAGATATAAATGCTGTCATCCTCATGGCGTACCCAGCCATTAACGAACAATACATTGCCCACATCACCAATGCGCTCGGCGCCTTGTGGTGCCATGAAATAACCTGATGGCTTGGCGATCAATTTTGCTGGATCTTTCAAGTCAGTCATGAACATATACAGCACATAGCGAAGACCGGCAGCCGTATTTCTAACCCCGTGGGCAAGGTGCAACCATCCTTTTTCTGTTTTGAATGGAGCAGGTCCCTGACCGTTTTTCACTTCATTGATCGTGTGATAACACTTAGGATCAACGATCACCTCTTCGTCCACCTGCGCATTTTCCATTGATTTTGTCAGTCCAAAACCAATACCACCACCTTTACCGGTGTCGATAAATCCATCCTGCGGACGAGTATAAATACCATATTGGCCGTCGATAAATTCTGGGTGCAATACTACGTTTCTTTGCTGACCCGAGAAGGTGATCAAATCTGGCAAACGCTCCCAGCTTTTCATGTCTTTAGAGCGAACGATCCCACAGGCAGCAACAGCGGCCGACTCATCGCCATCTGGTGCGTTCGGGTCTTTGCGCTCCGAGCAGAACAAACCGTAGATGTATCCGTCCTCGTGCTGCGTCAGGCGCATATCATAAACGTTGGTATCTTCATTATCATGCTGAGGAATGACCACTGGGTGCTCCCAAACTTTGAAGTTATCAATACCATTTTCACTTTCAGCAATGGCGAAGAAGGATTTTCTGTCATAACCTTCAACGCGAAGCATCAAGTAAGTTTTACCGTTCAGGTAAATAGCACCAGGGTTCAATACACCATTTACGCCCAATCGCTTAGCGCAATAGGGGTTGGTTTCCTCGTTCAGGTCATACATCCAATTTGGAGGAAAATGATCTGCGGTGAATACGGGGTTTTTATATCTTGTTACATACCCTTCCTCGTCATTGATTGGGGCATTTGGAGTTGCAATCAGTTCGAAGTATTGCTGATATACTTTATGAAGTTGTTCTTTGAAAGTCGCCATTTTTAAAAAATATGAATATTGAAAAATGATTGTAAACACTGCAAAGCAAAGCGATAAATCTTTAAAGGCAGTGAACAGATAGTTTAAAAAAGGGCAAATATGTTTTTTGCAAAATTTAAAGCCCACATCTCCATTTGTGTTACAAAAATAAATATCCGACACCTCAAAGCCGCTCGCAAACCGCAACCTTTGTACGGATCGAAAATGTGTTGAGCAACAACGACGTTTTTTTGAAATGAAGTCATCAGTTGGTGGTGACTTTGATTTTCTGAGCCTGGAAGCGGTCTCAGTACCCAACACACGAACTATTTTTTTAATATAATCATATTAGGATGAAGCTTTCATTTAAGGAGAAGTTTGGTTACAGTCTTGGCGAGCTGGCCTCCAGTGGCCTGTGGCAGACATTAATGTTTTTCTTGCCCGCATTTTATACAGATGTCTATATGCTTCCAGCAGCATCAACGGCAACCTTGTTTCTTGTTGTAAGATTTTTTGATGCATTGAATGACCCAATCATGGGGACGGTTTCTGACCGAACAAATACCCGATGGGGAAAATACCGTCCGTACATCATGCTTGGCGCTTTGCCGTTGGTATTTACTGCCGTGATGATGTTTACCGTGCCTGACCTTTCGGCTACGGGGAAATTGTTTTATGCTTATGCGACTTATTTCTCTTTTCTGATATTCTATACCATGGTAGCCGTGCCATTCAATGCCTTGATTGGCGTGATGTCGCCGGACCCAGAACAGCGTACTTCGCTTTCGAGTTTCAAGTTTGTTTTCGCCTATGCAGCGACGCTGATGGTTCAGGGGTTTTTGATTCCAGTAGTTGAAAAATTAGGGGAGGGCGATCCTTCAAAAGGTTATCCATTGGCGATGGCAGGCCTTGGGGTAATCTGTTTGGCGGCGCTTTTGGCGGCTTTCTTTACCACCAAAGAACGCGTGAAGCCGGTAAAAGAAACTTCTAACTCGATCAAAGAAGACTTCAAAGACCTAACGGGTAATCGCCCTTGGTTGGTCTTGTTCTTCAGTTCGATCTTGATTTTGATTTATATCGGTGTACGTAGTTCCGCTGTAATGTATTATTTCCAGTATTTTGTCGGTCGTAAAGATTTGGCATCCATGTTTATGGTTATTGGAACGGTATGCGTGTTGATCGGAGTATTCCCTACCAATTACTTATCAAAGAAATTCGGTAAAGCACCTGTTTTGATGGCTTGCTTGATCATTATCTCAGCTTCGCTTGCCGTAAATTATATCGCCGGGCCTGAAAATCTGGTACTGATCTTCGCCACCCAAATCATTTTCTCATTGGCTTCTGGGCCAACATTCCCGCTATTATGGGCGATGTTGGCTGATTCATCCGACTATTCGGAGTGGAAAAACGGACGCCGAGCAACAGGACTTGCCTATTCGGCCGCCACTTTTGCCCAAAAAACAGGCGTTGCCATTGGCGCTTCAGCAACCATGGCCGTATTGAGCTGGTATGGTTATGTGCCGAATGTGGAACAAGGAGCGGGTGCCCTTCAGGGAATTAAAAGTGCCATGACGGTATATCCTGCGATTTTTGCGGGGCTTTCAGCCGTATGTTTCTTTTGGTACAACCTTAGCGATGAAAAATTGGAGAAAATTAAAAGCGACCTTGAGCAACAACAAGCGCATAACTCAAAAGAGGAGCCAAAAACGGTTACTCTAAACGTATAGCCATTATTTATTGTCCATTATAAAAATCCATTCGATATAGAAGCGTGTGTTTAAAACTTAAAATTTGCAGTAGAACGGCATATTTTTAAACACGAGATAATTGTTCACTATTTGCCTTTGGGCAAAGTGATTTGAATGAAATAGTGTAATAGTTTATTAATGTTTTGAGCGAGGAAAGTGCAGGGTATAAGTGCATTTCCTCGCTTTTTTTTGTCAAGATTTTTGATGGGTAACGGGCATTGAAAGGTAAGGTCAAATTACAGGGAGCGCCATTTGATTTAAAGGGGGGGACTTTTTTCAGTTGGAGCATCCATACAGACTATCAGGTGGTGGGAGAATTATATTTAAGTTGAGTAAAGGGTTGCTATGTAGGTGGTTAAGGATGTTTCTTCGGGATGGTCCATTAGCTAATATTCACTCTTTTTAAAATATTTTTCATCTACTACTAACAGAATATTGGATAGTATTGTAAAGCAGATCGGAGGAAACAATGGGCAGGCCAAGTGGTAGCTAAAGCCATAGGAAGCCTTTTTTAATTCATCACCGATCATCAGATCAATTTTTTAATTATCAGTCATGAGATTTTTAAGTGGTATAATTTGTTGTTGCCTGTCGGTGGCTTTTATGATGGCTTGCGAGTCGTCAACAAAAAATGTTGAGCCTATGCCGAAGGTGGTGCATATGGGCGTTTTGAGCCCTAAGGTGGTTCACCTTCAAATTCAGGAGGGGGAGATGATTCCTGGTTATCAAGTGAAATATGTCAAGCAGCAAGGGGATTCAGTAGCAGTTGTAAAAAGTAAACTGCGCGATCTGGAGGTTTCTTACCCCTTATTCAGAAATGGCAAAGAGATCGGCTGGCTTTCTGGGCCTCATCATGAAATATTGGCTATGGGTCAGCAAATGAAGGGACAGGATTTAAAGACTGAAAATATTACTCAGGCATCCGCATACAAGGTTTTCTCCAAAGAGGATGACCGTTGTCTGGAGGGCGTTAGCCCATTGGCGGTTTATCAAAAAAGTAAAGCCAACAACTGGGTGGAGCCAAGCCGTAAATTCATGATGTTGCATGACCTTTATTTCGAGCTCCCTTTCGGGATGAAACCGAATGCCCACTATACGCTTGAAGCTAAAGGACTCAATGTTGACCCGCAAAAATTAGCCTGGGATTATAATGAGCAAGTGGAGAATTTCGCTTTTCAGTTACCTGATATTGGTTATCAGTTGGATGACCCTTCAAAAACCGCTTATTTGAGCGCCTGGTTGGGTACCGGTGGGAGTTTTAGCTTTGACGAAGCCCATGACTTTGAAGTGCGCCGTGCAAATGATAACAAAGTTGTGTTCAAGGGAAAAGTGGAGAAAGCACTGGATGAAAATGAAGTGGAATACAATATTGATGATCATAATTTTGCAAAAACCAATGTGTATCAGCTCAAATTTGGTGAGTTGGCCAACACTGGAGAATATTATATTGAAATTCCATCTTTCGGTCGCAGTGAGCATTTCAAAATTTCGAAATCGACTTTCAGGGATGCTTTCAAGGTAGCCATGAAAGGATTCTTTCATATTCGTGGGAATATGGAAATGAAGGAGCCTTATACCGACTTCAAACGGCCGGAAGCTTATTTGCCCAACAAAGATATTAAAACGTACCGTTCGGCGGTTTCTTTAATGAACACCGGAAACGGATTGAATGCCCGCGGTCTGGATAAAGATAACTTTGGGGAGTTACTCAAACATAAAACGGATGAATTGGTAACGATCAACGCTTACGGCGGTTACCATGATGCCGGAGACTGGGATCGCCGCGTTCAACATTTGTATTGCAGCCGCTTGATGTTGGAGCTTTTTGAATTGTACCCCGCTTACTTCGAAGCGTTCAATGGAAATATTCCCGAAAGCAAGAACAATATTCCGGACATCATCGACGAGGTTATTTTCAATATCTCTTTCTATAAAAGTCTGCAAACTGCTGAGGGCGGTATTTGCGGTGGATTGGAAGCCGAAGATCACCCGCGCGAGGGAGAAACCTCTTATCAGGAATCTTACGAAACTTTTGTTTATGCACCCGATATGTGGTCAAGTTTCATCTATGCGGGGGTTGCTTCAAGACTTTCCTATTTGGTGGAACAATACGATGCTAAATTAGCTGCGGAATATAAATCTTCTGCATTGAAAGCCTACCAATGGGGCGAAGGGCGTTTCAGTGCCGCTTATGCTGCAAAATCAGATCAGCCGCTGAAGCGTGAGGTATTTACCGAAAAAAGCCAGGCGGCTTTGGACCTTTATCGCCTGACAGGCAATAGAAAATTCTTCCATGACTTCAAACAGTTTAGTGCGTTGAATCCTTCGCTGGAAAAAATGGCCAAAGGTAACGCCAATGAAAAATGGCCTTTCTTTAAGGATGCGGAAGCCTATCAGCAGGCCAGCAGTGATGCCCTTTTCTTGTTACAGATGGTACCACAAAAATTATTGAAATCTGTAGATTACCCACTGGTGAAGCAGGCAGAAGATATGCTGATCGCTCAGGCAGACAGTGTGTTGCATTATCAGCAGGGAAATGCCTATAATATTGGTGCTGAAGGTAAATCGAGAAGCATTATGGTTGGGTATTTCTCCGTAGCACATGGGATGGAGATGGCTCGGGCTTATCGTCTTACCCATCAGCAAAAGTACCTTCAGGGAATTTTCAGAAGCACAGATTACGCCTTGGGTGCCAACCCGATGCGATTGGTTTATATGAGTGGACTGACAGATAAGAGCATCAAAAACTCCTATCACCCAGACAGCCGATTGACAGGGCAAAAACTGCCTGCAGGAATCCTGTGCTATGGGCAGTTTGATCCTGAAGCCAAGCTTTCCGCCTATTTCACCTGGCCACTGAAGTATTATTTGAACGAACAGGACACCCCCGCGGCCAAAGATTTTCCGGCTTATGAATTTTATCATGACATCTACCGATGGATGATACAAAACGAATGGACACCACAGCAAACCATGGCGCCAAATGCCTATGTGTGGGGGTTCCTCGCAGCGCAGGCGAGCCAGCAACAGCCGATTTAATTAGAAACTAAATACAGCATCTTTTTTCAATAGATTAAATAAATTTTTTATGAAACGGAATTTTTTAGCAGTCTTATTGGCATTGGTCGCTTTACCTTTTATGGCACAGGCTCAGAAGGTAAAAACCAAAACGCTTATCGATGAGCGAGACGGCCAAAACTATAAAATTATCAAAGTGGGAAAACAATGGTGGATGGCCGAAAACCTTCGCTATAATCCTGGTACTTCATTGGCTGCCGAAAACACAGCCATTCAGGATGAGGTAGGTTTTGATGTGAATGCAGGTTACCCACTTTCGGGTGAGGAAGATACAGACACTTATGGTTTGTATTATACCTGGAAAGAAGCCAAGCAAGTGTGTCCAACAGGATGGAAATTACCTTCAATGGACGATTGGAATGAGTTGATTGAAACCGTTGGTGGGAAAGAAGTTGCGGGCGCAAAATTGACCTCTCACTCTGACAAATGGAGAGAACCATTCGCAGAAAACATCAAGCCGATCGGTTTCAATGTGGAGCCTTCAGGTTACCGGTTTTACATCCTTTACCGCTTATGGCAAGAAGGAAACAGAACCTTCTTCTGGTCATCTACTGAAGCACACAAACAATCCGCTTTGGGCGTAGATTTCTCCGCAGGTTATAACGAAGCTTTCGTTGAGGATTTGGGCTACAGAAAGGAAAATGCCATTTCTGTCAGATGTATTAAAGAATAAATAAATCAAGCATTTTTTTATAGAAATAACGATGAGAAATTTACTTATAGTTTTACTGTCATTTTTTAGCCTGAATGGTTTCTGTGAAACCTACAACGTATTGGATTACGGCATTGTAGGGGACAACAAAACCGTCAATACCAAGGCGATACAAGCATTGATCGACAAGTGTTCAGAGACTAAAGGAACAATTGTTTTCCCAGCAGGTGATTATGTTACGGGAACAATCTTTATCAAAAGCAATGTACATATTAATCTGATGGCCGGCGCTACCTTGTTTGGGAGCACTGACCTTGCGGATTACCCATTCATTGATCACAAATTCCCAACCAACGTGGGCGAGTATGCACACCACGCTTTGGTTTATGCCAATAGTGCTGAGAATTTTTCAATCTTCGGTGGTGGGCAGATCAACGGTAATGGTAAACACCCTAAACTCGATGTATTGCGCGAGTCGGATAAGCACATGTTGCGCCCATACATGATTCAGTTTGTGAACTGTAAAAACATCAGAATGCAGGGTATAGAGTTGTTCTCGCCAAGTTTCTGGTTACAGCATTACCTCGCTTGTACTGATGTATTCCTCGATGGGCTCTACATTCAGTCACATGGTGCAGCCAACAACGACGGTCTGGATATCGATGACTGTAAAAATATGGTCGTTTCTAACTGTATCTTCGATTGTGAGGATGATGTATTGTGTTTTAAAAGTACCACACCTGTAGGGACAGACAACGTTACGATCACCAACTGTGTGATCAAAACAAACTGTAACGCCATCAAATTTGGTACAGATAGCCATACTGCCTTCACCAACATTAACATCTCCAACATCACCATCAACGAGCCTGCACAAGAAGGCCGTGAGACTTTCTTCGGTACCAAGCACGGGATCTGTGGTATTGCTATTGAGGCAGTGGATGGTACGTTGATTGACAATATGAACTTTTCAAACATTGTGATCAACAATACCGATACTCCTTTCTATATCAAGATCGGAGACCGTTTGAGAAAGTCATACCCTGAGCAAGAGGATAAAGTTGTTCGTGACTGTAAAAACATGACCTTCTCTAACATCACTGTTCGTGGTATTTCAAAATATGCTTCTTCAATCATGGGTATCCCTACTTATAATATTGAGAACATCTTTTTTGATAATATTGTATATGAAACACAGGGCTTTACCGGTTTTAATCCTGACAATATGTTGAATGTTCCTGAGAACTCTAAGATGTATCCTTCACCAGAGATTTATGGCGTATTCCCAGCACATACGTTCTATGTCCGTCATGCCAACAACGTATCTTTCAAAAATATGAAAGTCATTACCAACGGAGAGGATAGTCGTCACGCATTTGTATTTGATGATGTTCACGGTATCCGGGTGGGTGATGTGGATTTCAAAGGTGACAAAGCGATCACACCAATCCGTTTGATCAACTCAACAGACGCCTTCATCACCGGTAACATTGTGGAATATGCTGCTGACAATTTGGTTCAGGTGGAAGGTAAATCTACCAAAGGGATCATGGTTTCGGGCAATAACGCCAGAAACTTAAATGGTGTAGTGAAAACTGCCGACGAAGTGAAGGGCAGCGAGATCTTTCAGTTTAACAACTGGAGCAAAGACATGAAACAACTGATGAAATAGTAACCTGCAAAAGGCCCTTCCATTTCGGGGGGCTTTTCTTCCCTGATTTTTTACATCAATCTATTTTTATGAGAAAATTTACTTTTTTACTGCTGTTGGCCTTTATATGCCTTCAGTGGAGTTCCGCCCAGGCACAAAACTTATTGAAATTAAGCCTGACACCCATTACAAAGGATGTTGTGGCCCTGTATTTTGATGAGGGCTATGTTGAAAACCCAACGCAATCTACCGCGGACACCAAAATATTTAAAGAGGAACTGAATATTGACCTCGCCGAAACGCTTAACACCTACAGTATTTCTTCCGAAGCAGCAGGCTTTGGTACGGTTACTCCCGAACAGATTGGCCGAAAATCCAAAGGTCGTGAGTATACACAGGTGGGGTTGAGTTATGATTTCGCCCTCAAAGGAATGAAGCCCAATGAGGATAGCTGGATTTCGATCCACTATATCTATTTGAAGCTGCCAAAATCCCTGACTTCTGGCGAGGAATATACCATTAGTTTTCCTGACCTGAATGCAGACCAGGAAAGCATTACTTTCACCTTTAATGAGGTGGATATTCGCTCTGAGGCTGTTCACGTGAATACCCTGGGCTATGGGCCAAACCATGTAAAATATGGGTATGTTTACCAGTGGGGAGGAACCATGGGCGCCATCGATTTTTCCGCTTATGATGGAAAGCCTTTTTATTTGGTAGATGAAACAGGGGCCGAAGTATTCGACGGTGAGCTTGCTTTCCGTAAGGCCAAGGACAATCCGGAAACAGGACAATCCATCGAAACACCAGATGATAATTTCCTGGGCTCAGATGTCTACGAAGCAGATTTCTCAGCCTTTACAGGAACAGGAACCTTTAAATTGGTGGTTGAAGGTATGGGTGCTTCCTATCCTTTCAAGATCGGAGAGGATCCTGTTTGGGATGCCTACAGAAATACCTTCCGTGCGCTTTACCTTCAACGTAACGGTATCCGGATTGAAGATGAATTCACTACCCGCGATGCATACACCGGCGAAACCAAAGAGCAGACCTATATTCGCCCTGTGAACCAAAATCCATTGGTAACAGATCCTGAAGGAACCTCCTATGCCGGAAAAGTGCTATATTCTGATTTCTCATTCATGTCATGGCAAGACCCGAACCTGGCTTCCGGTAACGAGCAGGATGTCATCAATGCCGGAAAAGACAATCCTTTGGAGGTTTCTGGCTGGTATCATGACGCCGGTGACTGGGATGCCTATTATACTCACCAGCGTATCCCTTCTTTATTGATGACTACCTGGGAATACCTGCCGAATATGTTTGCTGATAATGAAATGGATATTCCGGAGTCGGGCAATGGATTGCCGGATGTTTTGGATGAAGCTTCCTGGTTGGTGAAATTTAATTACCGTCAGCGTAAAGAACTCATGGCCAAAGGATATTCCGATGGTGGGGTTGGTGGTGCACGTGTTTGTGCAGACCCAGAAGGGCATGAACCGGAACAAAATGGCGTACCGTCGTGGCAAGATCCTCGTAATACCTACGTTACCCAAGTGGATGCCTTCATGACTTACACTTATTCTTCTATTGCTGCGCAGTGGGCGATTGTGTTGTTGAAAAACGGGCAGGACCCTACCAAAGGTATGGTGGAATTGTTGGATGCGGCGCATTTCGAGGACATGACTTACGAAGAAGTGAACTGGATTAAAGAAGCAGAGGAAGCCTTCGACTGGGCCGTGGATCCTGCACATCAGCCAGCAAGTGGCAAGAATTACGATCACCCACTATGGGTACATCAGACCAATGCCGCCGTTAATCTTTACCGTTTGACGGGCAAAGAAAAATACCACTCCTATGCAAAAGAAGGCTTAAACAACCTGAAAAACTCTTCTTCATTAAGAGAGGATGAGCGTTTTGCAGTTTACAACTACTTCCTTGCCGATAATTTTGATGTGGATGAGGAACTGAAAAGCAGCCTAAGATCAGCGATTACTGGTACGGCGGAACATACAGGCGTGAATGCCGCACAGAAACGCGCCACCCGCTGGGGAGGAATTTTTGACATGCCGATGTTGATCGGTCATATCTCTACCCCTTGGATGTTTGAAAATGTTGTAGCTTACGCCGTTTCTGGCGACAGTAAGTTTGCAGAAACGGTTTACACCACCTGTGATTATTTCCTGGGAACCAACCCTGAGCACTCCACCTGGATGACGCATGTTGGCCCTCGCCCGGTGAATGGTGGATTCTCGCTGGATGCGCGCCACCTGATGGACAACTGGGATGCCTACCCAGGCTGGGTACCTTACGGCCCTTGGCGTTTCCGTGAAGGATATGAAGATCAGATTTCCTCTATTGTTCAGACCCACACTGGTAAAGACGGCGTTGAGCGTATCGGTGGTAAAGGTCCATGGAATGAGCATTGGCATAACTTCTCGATGTTCCCTGTTGTGCATGATTGGCCAGGACACGAGCGTTATTCGAACAACTATATTTCTCCAATGGCATCGGAGAATACCTGCCACCAGAACTCTGTTCATGCGGCAATCTCCTACGGTTTTACCAACGGAAGACATTTTGATAATAATACCGCAGCACAGAAAATCGGCAGTTTGGTTCCTTCAGAAACGGACATCACGAATTTCCAGTATTTGAAAGAAAGCAGACTGATCTCGGTAGCCAATGATAATGCCAAGTCTACAATTTCGGCCTTGAAGTGGTCTTCAAGTAATCCGGATGTTGCTTATGTGGATCAGAATGGCCGCATAACAGCCATCGCGGATGGGGAAGCAACCATCACGGTTTCTACTTTGGATGGTTCAGTAACAGCTGAAGTTGTTGTGGTTAACAGTGGTTTGGTGGATCGTCCGGTGGAAGAAGTTAAAGTTACAGAAGAATCCATTGAATTGATCGAGGGGGAAACCCGAATGGTCAAGGTAGAAGTTTTGCCCGAAGATGCTGCAGATCGCAGCATCAGATGGGAAAGTGCTGACGAGCAGGTAGCCATCATTAAAGATGGTGAAATTATGGGGATGGGTGCTGGTACAACAGTAGTAAAGGCCATCTCGGTGAGTTCTCCGGAGATCATGGATGAAATCACGGTGATGGTCAAGGAAGGGGAATCTCTCTTTATTGCCGATGGCGATGAGCACCTCCCGGTCATTCAAGGACCTGCAGCAGCAGGGCAAAACTGGTTTTTTGGTACGGGAGGCCAAGTGTATGCCAGCGTGGATAATCCTTCCAAGGATGAGTTCAACGGATCGGAAAAGGTGATACAGTACAGTCGGCCCAGTGGTGGGTACAAAGTGTTCGGCTTTCAGCCAAACCTGAATGAACCCTATTCCTCTTGCGCTTTTGATCAGATAGAGTTCCATTTTTTTGGTGCCCACCTGACCGAGTTTCGCTTTGAGATCGAGATGATCGATGAAAGTAAAGAGGAGTTTTCTGTTTTGGTAACCGCTTCGGATAAGTGGCAAACATTGAACCATTCTTTGCCTGCCAACAAGCTCATCAAGACCATCTATATTTATCCGGAAACTTCCGGAAATGCAGCCACTGACTTGTATATGGACAATGTCCGCCTGAAGCAAAACCCCCATGCAGAAGACTGTGGGAAATCTTCCAATGTCAGAGGGATTTTGGATTTTGAAGACATCGTGCTCAACTGGAACCCCTACGGTGCCGTTGGGTGGGGGGGCAGAAATGTCGCCATTGTCGATAATATCCTGACCGTGGGTAACCCTTCAGAAAAGGTTTTCTATTGGGGGCGTGACGGTTCCAATGCCGGCGGAGGCTTTTTTATCCGCGTGCCGCTTTTTCAGATTGCTGAAAGTGCTACCCTGAGATTTAAGATCTATTCTACGGTGGCTTTTCAGCAAACTTTAGTTTCCTTGCAGGAAGGGGACTCCGATCTGCCGGGCTTCGTAAAGGCAGATTATACCCTCGATGCAGATGTTGCGGCAGGGCAATGGGTAACGCTTGAAGTTCCTTTGATGGAGATGTCGGTCTGGGACATGAAAGAATTCTCTGATATTGTTATTCAGCCAGGCTTGGGTTCTTCTTCCCCGATGACCATTTACGTGGATGATATCGAACTCGTAGGGGTGCGTCCGGCAAGTGTTACCATTGACGAAGAGATGGATTTGGTGCTTGAAGTTGGAGAAGAAAAAACCATCAATGCTTCGGTGCTGCCATTGTATGTGAGCGATGAACAGGTGATTTACCAATCTGGTGATGAAACCATCGCGACCGTTTCAGAAGACGGAAAAGTTACCGCAATAAAAGAAGGGGAAACGGTGATCATGGCTTACTCGGCAATGACGGAAAATATCTATGATGAAATTGCCGTTCTTGTTGAAGAGGAGGATGTTGAAAAACCTGAAGAACCTATTTTGGATGTCGATGTGCTCCAAAATACAAAGGTGCACCCCAACCCATTTGCCAATACTTTAACATTGAGCAGTCCACTGAAAATCCATGCTTATAAAATCATTGACGTGGTGGGTAAAGCTATTCAGATGAAAGAAATTACCCCTTCAAAAACGACGAATTTGGAGTTAACCGCATTACCACAAGGTGTTTATATCATTGAGTTGACACTCGAAAACCAAGCTCGCAAGTCATTTCGAGTGGTGAAAAAATAAATAAACCCTACCTGCAAAATTTTTTGTTGATAAAAAGGCTCAGAAGCGATTCTGAGCCTTTTTTTAAGGCTAAAGCGGCCAATTTTTAGAGATTTTTACGCTTATAATAATTAATTTTCATCTCAAAATAAGTAAAAATGAACCAATTTCGAGGGTAACCTAATTTTTTAATGATGAATATTTTTACTTTGAAAAGACTGATGAGCTTTTTGCTTTTTTTATTGATCAGTCAAAATTTGTTCGCTCAGAACATCGTGAATGAAACCCATCAAATTGATGGAGCTTCAGACCATAAAGCTTTTTTTAGTGTGAATGATTTCTTTAGCAATGAAAAAGGAATTATTCTTGATGAGGGGGAAGAGGTAGAGGGAGAATGGCAATTTTCTACCTCCGCCGAAGGAGTAGAAATCTTAAGTACTTCGGGCTTAGAGACCAACGGCGACAATGTCTCTATGCCCTATTTGGAATACAAAGTTAAATTTAACCAAGCCGGAAGTTATGGCTTGGGAATGCTTTATCGATCACTCAACAGCCAAGGCGAAATCAGGGCTACCTGGGACTGGGATGGGAGCTCCGAAATTCCCTCCCTGTATTTTAAGCAAGATGGAAAAGGAAGTAAGTTTCAATGGTCGAAAGGCGGAATTATCAAATCCTTTGAAGCAGGTGAAACTCACACCCTGACCATTGCCATTGGGGAATATCGACCTGAGCTTGAATTTGCCATGTTTGCCATCACCAACGAATGGAGCGGATGGAAACAGGAAACCGCTGACCTTATTCCCACAAACGCTCCCACCAATATTAGCGCAACAACTGAGGCGGAGGGAAAAACAACACTTTCATGGGACAAAGCAGAAATCATTGATGTTTTTGATCAGGACGAGGACATTACCTACCATATTGTTATCAATGGCAATGAAGTAGAAACAGTAACAGGTGTAACCTCATATGAATACACTTTTGCAGACCTTGAGGTGAGTCATGAGGCCTATATTTACACCACGGATGGCTCAGGAAATACGTCGAAGCATTCCGATACTCAAATCATTCTTGATAAGGAGGTACCAACCACCCCTTCAGATTTGGAGGTCAGTAATATCACTGCTGAAAGTGCATTATTGACTTGGACCGCCTCAGAGGATAATGTCGGGGTAGACTATTATTTAATCTATCTTAATGATCGGGGAGCCATAGACTATCATGGTTCAGATGCTCAGCTGAGCCTGAGTAACCTTGAAGATCATACGGAATATAATGTCGCTGTTGTAGCGGTAGATGTAAATGGCAATAAATCCGCAGAAGGAACAACTTCATTTAAAACCCTTGACGGTACCGACCCGAGTATTCCTGCCGATGTGGTAGCGTCAGCAATAACTGAAACAGGCTTTACCCTGAATTGGACGGCATCGACTGATAACAGTGGAATGGTTGAGGGATATAAAGTAAAAATTGGAGATGCAGCGGCAATAGATGTAAACGAAGCAACTTACACCGTCACTGACCTTACAGCTTATACAAAATATGCTGTTCAAGTTTCAGCTTATGACGCGAGTGGTAATGAGTCTGAATATTCAACCGCTTTGGAAGTAATGACTATCGATGAAACCGCACCAACTCCTCCGGAGGATTTTGCAATTGAAGCGATCGAAATTACAGAAACAAGCATCAAAATGGAGTGGCCGGCATTCATGGACAACAGTGGCACAGTTGCAGGCTATAAAGTGAAGGTTGACAGTGAGGAATTTGATGCTGCCGACAACAGTTTTGAATTAACAGATTTAAGAGCAAATACGGTTTACCGTATCAGCATATCGGCTTATGATGCCGCAGGCAATGCTTCTTCTTTTACCAATATTGAACGGATAACAACCATTGATGTGACCGCTCCTTCGGTTCCTGAGGACCTGAAAGCACTGGGAAGATACGAACACAGCTTAAGCATAGGCTGGGATCGTTCAACGGATAATAGCGGACAGGTAGATGGTTATAAAGTAATGGTCGGTGATCAAGATACCATTGCGTTGGTTCATACCAATAGTTATACAGTTTTAGGCTTGGCAGCATACACTACTTATACTGTAAAGGTTGCGGCAGTGGATCATTCAGGAAATGTATCTGACTATTCTGCGGCGATTGATGTTATGACTACTGATGAGACAAATCCAACCGTGCCGACAGATTTGATGGTGGAAAATGTAACCGAAACCACCGCTGATCTTTCATGGACGGCTTCAACCGACAACGATCAAATCGCAAAATATATGGTTGTGGTTAATGGTGGCCCCGCGGTAGAAGTGGATGGCATGACCAACAATTTGGCTATTATGGACTTGATTCCGTTATCGGAAAACACGGCTTATGTATATGCCGTTGACCGCGCAGGAAATATGTCTACGCATAGCGATCAACTCACCTTCCAAACGATTGATTCAACTGCCCCAACCGTTCCGCAGAATCTCATTGCTTCAGATATATCAGAGACCGGATTTGTGTTGAACTGGACTGCCTCGACAGATAACGTGGGGGTTGTAGGCTACAAAGTAAAAGTAGGTGATGCCGAACCGTTGGAAGTGGCGACGACCACCCTTACAGTGACCAACCTTGAGCCGTACACTAATTATGAGGTATCCGTTTCAGCCTTCGACGCCAGTGGCAATGCCTCCGCTTATTCTGAAGAAGTAACCGTTATGACGACTGATAATACCGCCCCAACCGTTCCGGAAAATGTGGTGGCCTCAGAAGTTACGATAAACAGTGCTAATTTAAGCTGGAATGCTGCAGAAGATAATGTAGGGATTAAGGAGTATATTATTTATCTGAATGAGGAAATGCTGGCTTCAACCAGTGAAACAGTTTATGAGTTGATGGATTTGACGGCGGAAACAACCTATTCATTTGCCGTGGTAGCGGTGGATTTGGCAGGCAACAAGTCAGCCATGAGCGAAACAGTATCTTTCACCACAGATAAACCCCTTTCAAGCACTCCAAGAGAGGCCAAATTTAAAGTGTATCCCAATCCTGCTGTTGGTCAGATGACCATCGCCTTTCAGGAAGCAGGAACAGCAGAATATGCTATTTTGAATATGTCAGGGCAGCAAATACGCAGTGGAAGTTGTAATAAACCCACTATGATATTGAATTTGCCTTCAGGTTTATATATATTCCGTGTAAAAATTAACGATATCATAAAGACGGAAGTGATTGTGTTTAAATAATCAGTATTAACTTTAAAAAACATATAAAGCACCCATACATTTGGGTGCTTTTTTATGGGTAATTAAATACTAAGTAACACACTGTTTTTAAGAGAATTAACATGTGGTTGCTTTCCCGTTATAGGAAAGTATTTTTTTGATGAACCTATTTTGCAGCGGAAATAATGGACTGGATTTTATGAAACTCAGCGCTTGCCTAAAAATTTTTAAGAAAATTCGACCTTCGGAAATGCTGATAAAGGATTGTATGAAGTGAATAGCTCAGGCAGAGCAAAGAGTAATTGTGCTAAATAATGATCTCCCGTTTACGATGAGGCAGCTATTACCCTTTGTGAATTCTTGGAGGGAACCGGTAAGGAGGATATTTTTTAAAATATATTGATAAGTATTTGGTCACATTTAGCTGGTGTAATTGCATCCTTTAACAAAAAGTTCGCTGAGATCAGGAAGAAGCTGACTGGTGATTGGCTTACGAGTATCTATCGCTCAGGAGGCACTGATCCCCCATCATATTTAATCAAGTGCTTAAATAATGCCGATCAATTTATGAATGTTTAAAACTTAAAATTTGCAGTAGGGTGGTAATTTTTTATACACGCCCTTAAAAAAATGATTCACCATACAGCATTACGTAGGGGATCGTGTAGTCCTAAATTTTAGGTAGACGCCGGAGAGATGAAGGGCATCAGTAACGAAAGATATTCAATTTCAGCTATGATCAAATGGCCAAGAAGGAAAGTAAGCATATTTTTTTGTTCATGCCACTGCCTTCAACAGTTCACCACTTTATTATGGGATGATTTATGGTGTAAAAAGCTGAAATACAGAGTTATTTGTGTCGAGGTTAGTATTTTTTAAGGATGCTTCAGATCACCAAATTTGGGTAAAAAATGAAGCAGATTATGGGTCTTAATACCGTATTGATGACATCCCCAAAAAAGGACTTTTTTACTCCTTAATAAAAGATATTTCACCACGATCGCCCACCTTTTTATTCATATTTGAACTACCGTTTTGGAGCTACTGCTTCATTTATACTATAACAAACTAATTTTTTATTATGATGAATATCAGACAGAATTTGCTTACGGCCCTGGCGATGGGTTCACTTTTTATGTACTCTTGTTCCGATACGGAAACCAAGGAGCCAGATCCTTGTGTAGAAGGCACTCCTTGTTTTTGCGAGTCTAATCCAGAACATGAGTCTTGCGAGGAAAAATGTGAAGTAGAAGAACCGATGGTCGCTTTTATTGAGGTAGAGAATCAAGGATTGATTCCTCTTGAAGAAGGGCAAGGTATCGGTGAGTTTGTAGGCCGAATTCGCGTAGGTGGTGAAAATGCGGAATTCATGGTTTACGATACTGAAGCGATGGATAATGCTTCCTGGGGTGGTGAAAAAGGTGGCGCAGCAACAGGTGCTGAAGGAGACCTTTTTATTGCTACAGAAGATTGTGGTGGTAATGACAACCTGATTGTTACCAATGCAGACGGTAAAGATATGGCCAATGTAACTGTTGACTTGGTGAAGAATACCTATACACTGGAATTCGATGATGCCAATGTGTGTTCTGATCATGACATGACCCGTTACACAATGATTGAGAATGGTGAAGCATGGGATTCTGACGATGCCAAAGAGCACCCAATGTTGTTTGCGATTGGTGCTGTTAACGGAGACGATTCTGGTCAGCAGTGGTGGGGATCTACGCCAATTCCATTGTTCCGTTCAGAAGACAATCCTAATGTTTACGAAGCCAATGTTTACAATCAGAAAGTGGATGGTGAGTATCACAATAACATCCGTTTTACTTTGGTTTGGAACAAAGCCGGACAGTGGGGAGATTCAATGGTAGACGAAGATACCAAAAAAGGAATTGCCAAGCAGTGGGGTATTGCTCCAGGTGTAACTGATATGCCTGCTCAGGGAACAGCCTGGTTGAAAGCTTTTGAAATTGATTTGACTTCAGGTTCAAAAATCGAAAACCCTGTGGATTGTGGTGACTGGGATGGTACCGACGATACAAAACTTTCATCATTCAGCATGAATGGCTTGAACAACGGACCAATTCAGGGTGTGAAAATCAAGTTTAACTTGGTAACCAATAGTTTCGAGATGACTGATTTGACGCACGGAGAGGACTAATATTTTTATATTGGAAGCAGCTTAGATGCTGCTTCCTGTTTATTTTTTCATTTTGCAACTATCAATATGAACTTACTTTATTTTCGCATCAATATGCTCAAAAAGCTGTTTTGCATATTGTTTTTTTTGATAATTAGTTCTGTGGCATCATTTGCCCAAAGCAAAATTTCAGGGCAGGTTACTGAAAGTGGCACAAGCCCTTTGCCTGGGGTAAATGTAACCATTAAGGGATCAGCGGGTGTTGGTACTATTACAAACATGGATGGAAGCTTTGAGCTTTCTGCGACGCCAGAGGACATCTTAGTTTTTTCTTTTGTAGGTTTTACAAGTCATGAAGAAAAAGTTGGGAACCGAAATGTCGTTAATGTAGACCTAAAAACTGATGTTCAGCAGTTGGAGGCAGTAGTAGTGGTAGGGTATGGCGAACAAAAAGAACGCGATATTACTGGATCGGTAGGGATGGTTAAGACCGAAGCCTTGCAAAAGTTGCCGGTTTCGAATGTGTCGCAAGCGATGCAGGGACGTATGACAGGGGTTCAGGTAAGTAATTCTACGGAACCAGGTGGTGACGTTAAAGTTCGTATTCGAGGGGTTAGTACCATTACCGGTAATCAGGATCCAATCTATGTGATCGATGGGATTATTACAGGGAACCTTCAGGGGGTAGACCCGAATGATATTGAAAGTATTTCGGTATTGAAAGATGCTTCTTCGGCGGCCATTTATGGTAACCGTGGTGCCAATGGCGTGGTGATCGTTAAAACAAAAGGCGGTCAAAAAGGGGATGTCAAATATAATTTTTCCGCAGAATTTGGCATGCAAACTCCTATGCGGATGTACGAGATGATGAACACCCAGCAGTTCAAGGGCTATGCCGAATCGCTTTTTACAACAGGGCAGGAGAACACCATCAAGCAAAACCGTTGGGTGTATGATGATGATATTACACAGACCACAGATTGGTCGGCGGAAACTTTTAAGCCTGCAGCGATCCAGCGTTACAATTTTGCTGCCGCTGGTGGTGGCGACAATGGCAGTTACCGGGTTTCTATGGGCTATATCAATCAGGAAGGGATGCAGCACCAAACGGGCTACGAGCGTTATAATATGAACGTGAAATCCAACTACAAAACGGGGCGCTTCTCCATGGGCGAAACCATGATGTTCTCTTATGCCAAACAGACACGTAACGGTGTAAACTATGGTGGCCCTTATGTAATGAACACAGCTCCTCAGATTCCTGTTTTTGACCCTACAGCACCTAACGGATATGGTATTCCTACTGCGGAACTTTCCGGTCAGGTAAATACCAAAAACCCGATTTATTCCATGGAAACAAGTTCTTCCAATTATGACAAAATCGGAACCAATGTGAGCTTATGGGCACAATATGAGTTCAGGCCAGGCCTGACTTTCAAATCGAATATCAACGGTAATTTCTCTTTCAGTAACCGTACTGATATTCAGCGTGAAATTGATCAGGGAACAGCCCTTCATGCTTCTATCATGACAGAATATGGCGAAAACAGATCGGTTTTCAGTGGGATATTCTGGGATAATTATTTCAATTATAGTTATAGCAAAGGAAAAAGTGATTTGAATGCCACTGTGGGTGGAGTAGTAGCGAGTGAAGAGTTCAGCTACCTTAGTGGAAAGTCATTCGGTGATCGCGACGGATTGGAATCTGCCAGTGGTGGTGTTCGCCAGAGTTTGGTGTCAGATAAATTCACCAAACGGATGTTATCAAGCTTCGCACGTGCGGTCTATACTTATGATGACAAGTATATCTTTAACGCTTCGGTACGTTCAGATGCCTCTTCGCAATTTTCAGAAAACAACCGAACAGGGTATTTCCCTTCTGTTTCTGTAGGTTGGATGCTGGCAGAGGAAGATTTCATGGCGCAATTCGAAAACCTGTCCAACTTAAAGCTCCGTGCCGGATATGGTGAAGTTGGCCGTGATTTGTCTATCACCGAACGATATGTAGCTCAGATGTATCCTTGGGTATTTTATCCATTCCCAGGCGGAAGCTCAAACAATGGTTCAGTGGTGGCATCAAAGCCTGATCCTAATCTTCAGTGGGAAACCTCTAAACAAATTAACCTCGGGATTGATCTCGGATTTTTTGATGACAAGCTCCGCTTTGTGGTGGAAGGTTTCAGAAAAACATCCGACAACACCATCCTGAATGTGAAGCATATGGCTGATGCCGGTACGGGAACGGATATTGATGCTGGTGGTGGAACCCAGATTGGTGGTGGTTTCCGAAATATCGGAACGATTGTGAATGACGGGGTGGAGATTGGTATCAATTACGATAACTTCGAAGGAGATTTCACTTACGCCATTGGTGGTAACTTCACTTATGTGACCAACAAAGTTACGGCGCTGAACAAAATCGGTGGGCAGGATGTACCCATTACCGCCGGAGATGATACCTTCACACAGCGTATCGATGCCAATGAAAGTATGTGGTATTTTTATGGCTACCAAACTGCCGGGATTTTCCGCAATCAGTCAGATGTAGACAACCACGTAAATGCTGATGGAACACCCTTGCAGCCCAATGCACAACCTGGTGACATCCGCTTTGTGGATACCGACGGTTCGGGTAAAATCGACGGCGATGACCGGATCAACCTGGGGAACTCTATTCCTAAATACTACTTCGGATTTAACTTCGATGCGCAGTACAAAGGGTTCGATTTTTCCATGATGCTCGAAGGTAAAGCAGGCTTCCAGGTATTCAACCAAAACAGGTATGCACTCTCTTTGACTACCGACAAAGAAAACCGCCTTGCGGAACTGGATGGCAACACCTGGACCGAGGAAAATCCAAATGCCGATTACCCAAGAATCAATACCATTGCGCAGTCGAATTTCTTCTCAGATCGCCACTTGCAGTCAGGGGCCTACCTGAACTTCCAAAATATTCAGATCGGTTACGACCTGACCAAAGTGGTTAACAGCAGCAGAATTTCCAAGATGCGCGTATATGCGGGGATTAATAATGCCTATATCCTGACCAACTATAAAGGCTACAACCCAGATGTATGGGATAATGGTGGGAATATTGGCCTGGGTGCCGGTGCAGGTGTACCGAGTGTGGAATTTAATAACAGTTCCCGCCCGACGCCAAGAACTTATCTTTTGGGATTACAAATGAATTTTTAATTGAGAGTTATGAAGAAACTACTGTATACTGGTTTGATCGCATCTTCAATGTTGCTGTCAGGCTGTTCAGATTTTTTGAATGTTCCGAATACTGCTCTGATTACCGAAGCGGATTATTACAAAACGGATAATGATTTATTCAGAACCCTAACCACCTCGTATTCTACGCTCGGTGATGTTAGAATGTACTCTCAGGATTATTTCCTGCAAAGAGATTTATTGTCTGATGATGTTTACACGCCAGAGCCGGCACCAGATTTCTCCAATAATGCACAGTTTAACTTTGCACAGGAATCGCAGGTAATCTACGGCATGTGGGAACGCCTTTATAAAGGAATTCGTCGGGCGAACAATGTGATCAAGAATACGCCCGAACGGATTATTAATGCTGAAAATGTGGCACGTGCCAAAGCGGAGGCGAAAGTACTTCGTGCCTACTATTATTTCCATATGGCCAATATGTGGCGTTCATTTCCTTTAAGAACAGAGGATAACCTGGATGAGCACGTAGTGGAGCAGACGAGTCGCGAGGAGGTCATGGATTTTATTATCGCAGATCTTCAGGAGGTGTTGGCAGAAGATATTCTACCGGTTACAAATTCTGGTGAAATGTATCATGAGAAGGGCCGAGTAACCAAAGGGTTTGCTTTGTCTTTATTGGGTAAAATGTTCCTGTTTGAATCCGACTTTGCCAATGCTGAAAAGTACCTAAAACAGGTCATCGACCTGAATACTTATTCTTTGGTGGAAGCACCTGAAGATATATGGACGATCCGTAATAAAAATAACGAAATTGGTAACGAAAATATTTTCGAAGCACAATTTAACGCTAAAGTTGGCGGGGGCTCTTTGCCATGGTTTGATGATGGCCCGACGGCCTCTGAAGGAACTCTTCGTCTGTTATTTCTTGAAAGTAACTCCTATGGTGGCTACCTAAATTTGATTCCTACCGAGGATTTAATCAACCAGTATCAGCCCGGAGACAAAAGACTTCAAGCCTTTATCCGTCAGAAAGGGGAAGAAATTATCTGGGATCCAGGAAAGATTTATGATAAAGACCAACCGGTTATTCAGAAGGGGGTAACCTCCAAGCCTGAAGCCGGTGGTGGAAACGATGAAAATTTCGTGTTGATGCGATATGCCGACGTGCTACTGATGTATGCCGAGGCACTCATTCAGCAAAATAAAAACCTTACCGATGCCGTAAAATATATTGATATGGTACGTGAAAGGGCTTTTGGAGTGAATTTTAATCCGACAAATCCTAACAGTTCTGCTGCAGTATTATTTAAGCTGCTTAGAGAAGAGCGCCGCAGAGAGCTTTGTTTTGAGTGTCATCGTTTTCAGGACCTCAGGAGATGGGGGATGCTTTCAGAAGTACTCGGAGATCGTTTTAAGGAAGGGAAAGAATATTATCCTGTGCCTTTGGCGGAAATAGATAAAGCGGGGGGAATCCTTGTTCAGGACCCTAATTATTAAGTAATACAATTTAGGTTTTTATATACAGTTTGTGGGCGATCCTGCAAGCTGTATTTTTTTAGCGCAATTTTTTAATTTGATGAGAAAGTTAATAAAGGTATTATTCGTCGCAAGCTTACTGATGGCCTGTAAATCAACGCCGACGCGTCAATCGCCAAGTTATCAGTCCTTAATCGGTCAGATGACATTGGATGAAAAGCTGGAAATGATCCACTGCCGGACCTCTTTTACCAATGGGGCCGTTCCACGCCTGAACATTCCTGCGCTTATCATGTCCGACGGGCCTTATGGCGTTCGGGTAGAGCATGGGGAAGATTATGTGCGCATTAACGCCTATGACGACCAGGCGACTTATTTGCCCAAATGCATTACCCTCGGGGCTACATGGAACAAGGATCTCGGCCTTAAATATGGGGAGGTTTTGGGTGCTGAGGCGAATGAAAGGGGAAAAGATGTGATTCTTGGCCCGGGGGTAAATATTATCCGCACACCATTGAACGGTCGAAATTTTGAATATTTGAGTGAAGATCCTTTCCTGACCAAAAAAATGGGGGTAGGTTATATTAAAGGAGTACAATCGCAGGGCGTGGCTGCTTGTGTTAAACATTTGGTGGCCAATAATCAGGAAACCTGGCGAAATTCTGTCGATGTGGAATTGTCTGAAAGACCTTTGCGGGAGATTTATCTACCAGCATTCAAAGAAGCGGTTCAGCAGGGAAATGTACTGACCCTGATGGGGGCATACAACAAACTCAGGGGAGAATTTTGTTCGCACCATGATTACCTTTTGAATCAAATACTTAAAGATGAATGGGGATTCAAGGGGCTGGTTGTCAGTGATTGGGGAGCGGTACACAACACTAAAGAAGCCTTGGAAAATGGCCTTGACCTCGAGATGGGGACCGAGCTCTACATGAAAAAGTATGATTACGATAAAGTATATTTGGCTGATCCTGCCAAAGCCATGATTGAAAGCGGGCAAGTGGATGAGGCAGTAGTTGATGACAAGGTCGAGCGTATCCTTTATGTGATGGATAAAATCCATATGCTCAATAATAATGAACAGCGTCCTGCCGGCAGCCGAAATACTACCGAACATCAGCTGGTGGCCAAAAAAGTGGCTGAAGAAGGCATTGTTTTGCTGAAAAATGAAGGACTGTTGCCGATCAAGAATGCACCGAAAAAGATTGCTGTGATCGGAAGGAATGCCAACCAAAAAACAAGCATGGGCGGAGGAAGCTCGCAAGTAAATGCGTTGTATGAAGTAACGGCATTGGAAGGGATAAAAAATATTTTTGGTGAGGAATCGGAAATCACCTATTGCCAGGGATACGATGTCAATAAAGCTCAAAAGCGGGATGAGCAAAAAATGCAAGAGGCCATTAATGCAGCCAAAGCAGCAGATTTGGTGATTTATGTCGGCGGATGGATTCAGAACTGGGATTTGAAAGATTTCGCGTGGCGAGATAATGCTTTCGATTCCGAAGCCGTAGACAAGCCGAATATGAAATTGCCTTTTCATCAGGAGGAATTGATTATGGGAATACTGAAAGCCAACCCACAAACCGTAGTGGTGATGATGGGCGGAGGACCTGTGGAAATGAACCACTGGCTACCACAAACCAAAGCATTGATTCAGGCTTGGTATCCGGGTATGGAAGGAGGAAATGCGCTGGCGGAAATTATTGCAGGGAAGGTAAACCCTTCGGGCAAACTACCGATGACTTTCCCTAAAAAATTGGCCGATGCTCCGGCACACCACCTGGCACACTTCCCAGGAAAAGAGGAGGTTGTAAAATATACGGAAGGGATTTTTGTCGGCTACCGTTTTTTCGATACCTTCAATGTAGCGCCAGCGTTCTGTTTTGGACACGGGTTGTCTTACACTACTTTTGAGGTGGATCAGCTGAAAATCAAGCAGGAAGAGCATCAAATTACAGCAAGTGTACAAGTAACAAATACTGGTGAAATGGCGGGCAAAGAGGTCGTGCAGCTTTATGTAAGTAAGCAGCAGCCGGCTCTTGAGCGTGCTGAACAGGAATTGAAAGGCTTTGAAAAAATAGCGCTTGAAGCTGGTGCGAGCAAGACGCTTGAGATTACAATACCTCTGCAAGAACTGAAGTATTTTGATGAAAAAGCCAATCAATGGGTATTGGAACCAGGTACCTACGAGTTCAGGCTGGGGACTTCCTCTCGGGATATTCATCAGTCAGCAATCATTAACCTTAATAAGAATAGCGATGTTATTTTTTAATCGAATGACAAACTCTTGGGCTTTGGCAGCCATTTTTTTAGGCCTGTTCCTTTATGGACTACCATCCTGCACTACTCATTCACAACAGGTCGAAAGTAATCAGGACGCCTACTTGTTGTATTATTTTGAGGGAAATGCCGGGGAGAAAGCCGGGCTGTATGCCGCATATAGTTACAATTTGCATGACTGGCATTTGCTCAAACAAAAGATCTGTGCCCCTCAATTAGGGGAGTTTGGCGTCTTTCGCGATCCCTGTATTATCAGGGATAAAATGGGTGAGTTTCATATGGTCTGGACCTGTGGTTCTTCAGGTTTTGGTTATGCACATTCCGCTGATGGCATAGATTGGCAAGGTGAAAAATTCATCACGGTTTCCGATAGCACGCGCGGCTTTGATTTTGCAAATGTCTGGGCACCGGAGTTTTATGTTGAGCAGGATACGACCTACATTATTTGGTCAAGTACGCTGAGAGAAGATTACACCCCTCCGAAAGAGGCCGGAAAATGGTGGAACTCCACCTGGAATCATAGCCTTTATTATACAAAAACAGTGGATTTTAAGCATTTTTCACCTCCAGCATCATATTGGAACCCAGATTTTCAGGTCATCGATGGAAGCCTTTACAAGACGGATTCTTTATATTATCTCTTCTTCAAGGATGAACGAAAAGGGCATAAAAACTTGATGATGGCCCAATCTGAAAACATGATGGGACCGTTTACGGATACGCTTTCTTTGGCTGCTCAATATACCGAAGGCCCAATGTATGTCAAAACTGATACCGCTTTGGTATTGTATTATGATTACTACCCCGGCTACTTTGGTTACCGTTATGCCACCACCAAAAACATGAAAGACTGGAATAAGGATTTTGTGCCGCTGAAGCACGGCTTTCAAGACATTATGCGTCATGGCACTTTGGTGAAAGTTTCTGGACAGGAACTGGTCAAGCTCAGACAGAAAATAGGAAGCCCCGGGTCAGGATTGATTACTAATTTCTAAATCCACATCGGCCTGTATAATTAAATGGCCTTGTCTGAATGATTTGCGGAGCGATAGATGACAATGAAATTCCCTCCTGAGCAATTTAATGGGAGCGCATATTTATGGTATGTAATATCCGATTCAGGCAGTCCTAAAATAACGGAGCGAATCAGTAGCACCTGCTGATAAAGTAATTGAGTAACAATTAAAGATTGCGCAATGATCTTTGGCCTGTGTTGATATCCTGAAATTTGCAGTAGGATGGGAGGTTTTCAAACATGAGGTAAATAAAAAAGCCCTGATGGAGAAGTCAGGGCTTTTTGCGTAGGATGATAATAGATTGATCAGGACCTCTTATTCTTGCTGAGGTGCATTTAATCCGGCAACTTTTTTATCCTGAGTGAAATTGTATGTTTTATCACTGATTTTTACATTATCCAACGTCAGGTGATTCACATAATTGTACTCCAAAGCATGTTGTGGTTCTTCAATTTCTTTGATGTTGATGTTTTTCAACTCAATATTTTCAAGAACAGCATCTGCCCACCCGTAAATACGAATACCACGGTGTGCTTTTTCAACGGTAACATTCTCAATTTTTATATTTTTGAACATCGGTGGGTAAGGGCTTGTGGAATCATTATCATAATTGGAAATCACACAAATAGCATCTCCCTGAGGCACCTGATTGATCCGGAAGTTTTTTACGTATACATTCTCAATCACCCCACCACGGGTACGGTTACTTTTCAGAAAAACCCCCATTTTAATGTCTTGCAAGGCGAAGTTATCCAAAGCGTAAACGTTTTTAGCTCCTGCAGCAATCTCACTGCCGATACAAATGGCATAGTGATTTTTAAAGTGGCAATTGGTGATAAATACATTTTCACATTTGGATTGCCCCACTTTTCCATGAACAATATGTGGGTTTTTCAACCCTTCGATTTCTGTTCCTTCGACACTGATCCCTTCACGGGCCTCTTTATCACGACCAGATTTCAATGCAATATTATCATCATGGGTATTGAACAAAACATTCTCAATCAAAACGCCATTACAACCGTCAGGGTCAATACCGTCATTGTTAACCACATTACCTTCCAATGCAACATCTTTAAAGATCAGGTTATCGCAAAATACCGGGTTGATCATCCAGAAAGGAGATTCCTCAAATTTGATCCCCTCGACTAAAATATTCTTCGAGAAATAAAGGGAGAATAACTGAGGACGATAAAAATCCTCTTTGATATCATTGAAAATACGCGTTTTTAGTGGTGTTGCAGCCTCATTCACATCTCTCAGTGCCAAATATGCAGGCTTCAAACCTCTGTCCACACGGCTTTTTTCTCCGGCTTGTTGCCACTCCAGCCATGTCTCGCCATCACCATTGATTACCGGTGTCGCGCCATTTCGTCCCGTAGCATAAATCGCCACATTTTCCACATTCATCCCGTAAATCAATGGTGAAAAACTGTAAAGCATCGTTCCTTCATAACGACGCAAAACCCCTTGGCCATCTTTGCCCAAATAGGCCTTTTCGTCAAACTGAAAGTGCAAACGTGTGGAAGGATCAAAACCCAAAGCCACATTGCTTTTCAATTCAATTGGACCTACACAACGATAAATTTCAGTGCTTTTGATCCAAGATTCCATCCCCGCAGTGTTGGTGAAGATCAAATGACCGCCGCCAATAGACGATAAGCTGTCAATTGCAGATTGAATGGCATCATGAAAATCGTAGGTCCCTTTGCGGTCAGGCTGATGTCCGCAATATTCTGACAAAATAATATGTGGCCCATTGATTTCAGGACGTTGAATATGGCTCATCACCTGGGCAACGCCCTGATCAAAATCGTCCTGTGGTGCCGCCTCATTACAAGCTAAACAGCCAAACAGGAGACCGCTAAAAAGTAAAAGTAGTTTGCTATTGCTCATGTCTTTTAATTCAAAAAAATATAAAATGAAATAGAAATAAACTATCAAAGATTGATGCTCAAAAGTAATCGTCTATACCCACCCATGAGGTGAAAAAACATCAAGATTGGTAGAGAAATAGGGCTTAGGCGTTACCGTAAGGGATAATCACAATTTTTATAATTGAAAACGATCGCCTTGGCAAAGAAAAGAAAGACCAATTTGTTCAATGGCAGGCGATTAGATCTCTCCAGGAAAAAGGCTTATATTCCATTTATAAATTGATGATCAAAATT
This sequence comes from Persicobacter psychrovividus, assembly GCF_036492425.1. Taxonomy (NCBI): domain Bacteria; kingdom Pseudomonadati; phylum Bacteroidota; class Cytophagia; order Cytophagales; family Persicobacteraceae; genus Persicobacter; species Persicobacter psychrovividus. The sequence continues at coordinate 2,730 of NZ_AP025296.1, read as the reverse complement.
TTAACTGAACATGAAAGTGAAACGTTCTACCTGGATCGTTAGAGCCTGCTTGTTGGTGGGCACGGTGACATCCCTGTTTTTTGTGCCCTGGCTATTGGTGAAAGCTTGGATTCTGCCATTGCCAGCCACAATTCAAGAACAATTGGAGGAGGCGGTTGGGCATGGTTTTGATGGCGTTATTGTTTATGTTGAGCAAAAGGGACAGCGTCCTCAACATTTTGCCGCAGGATGGCACGACCGAAAAGCAAAAATACCCGCCAAACCTCACGCGCTTTTTAAAATAGCAAGCATCAGTAAGCTTTACGACGCTGTAGCGGTTACAAAATTGGTCAGTGATGGCCGGCTCTCTTTGGATAAAACGATTTCAGATTACTTACCTGAATTATCTGATCGGATTGAAAACGCAGACAAAATCACCCTCAAACTGTTGATTCAACATAAAAGTGGCCTCCCCAATTTTACGGATACCCCCAATTTTTGGGCCAAGCCGACAAAAAATTATCAGGAAAGTCTGGCATTGATTTTAGATCAACCCGCCCACTTTTCGCCCGGAGAAGAGCAGGAGTATTGCAATACAAATTATCTGCTGATCAACAAGGTGATGGATGATGTTTTGCAGGAGGATAATTTTCGCTTTAAGCAGCAGCGAATATTAGTACCACTGAATCTTCAGCATACCTTTGCTTCTTTGGATCAGGTAGATATGGGGGAGGTCATGAGCGGTTACCATGTGGGTTATGCTGAGGACCTAAAGTCGAACGAACAGGGGATGTTGGCTACGGCACAGGATGTTGGAACGTTTATCAGGGCCTTGAATGACGGTGCTGTTTTTGATCGGCAGGAGGCAGCAATTTATGCCTCGCTTTACAAATATGAGCACTCGGGCTGGGTTCCCGGATACCAGAGTTTTGCAAAATATGATAAAGACCTTGATGCAGTTGTAGTGGCATTTTATAGTACCACGGATGCCAAACTGTATAACTGGAATTTAGCGGAAATTATTAATAGCAGGCTGATACGCATTCTTGAAAGGGAGCAAGTAAGGCCATAGTTTTGGAAGGCATGGCAAACGTCGACAAACGGAATTTCTTTGGATGAATATAAGTGACGTTATGGGTGTTATCGATAGGCTGATAAAAAAAATTGATGGGATCAGTTCAAACAATATTAGTTCCGATTTTTAACAGTTTTCAGGGACCATCATTTTGCTATCGGTATTGATTTGACGCTGAGAAAATAAGCCATTCCGGTATTTCCCACGGCACTCAATAATTTGTTTTAGTACTGCCCAGGTTTTTTGATCATGAAAATGAAAAATGATGTCCCAATTTATTGATAATAAAGCACTCATTCTCGGAATTTTTATGGATTTGACAATGGGCTGAGCGCTCTAAAAATCGGGCTCTTTTGGTTTACCAATAGTAAGGGTAAGTGATTCTTTATCAAGCAATTCAAACAACCGGAATTAATCAGGGCATGCAACCGGACTGTGCACTGTTTAAACCCAAAATATAGACTTGCGAAAAATAATTGTTTTGCTTTATATTGAACCCTGAACAGCAAACAATAACCAACCTATTACCGAACCAACATGCCTAAATTAACCAAACTCAGTATTTGTGCATCCTTCTTGATGATGACCGCAGCAGGTTACTCTTACTTTCATAAATCTGCGGAAAGAAATGCCAAAATGCTAAAAGCTTCTACATTTCTCCGTAAGCCATTATCGGCTAAAGGTCAGAGTAATGTGTATATCCCAGATTCATTATCGATCAATAACACTGATGCGGCAATAAAGTAAGCTGATCAGTTTTTTGAGCACAAAAACACCATTCATTGCAGGATGGTGTTTTTTTATGGAAGCAATTTTATTATTATCTTTTAATGGATCTTTATGCCGTGATTTTACTTTTTATAATGCATTGAACTAAAGCATTTTACCTGGTAGATAGCAATAGTATTTAGAAACTTTTCATCTGTCTTGTCCTGAAATAACTTGGCACTTATTATCAGCTTTTTCGTCTGATTGGATGCTTTGTAAATTGTACTATAATAGGTATGTGTTTTATGTTACATTTCGAGATGTCGCCGCGGGCGCCGCGCTCCCGCGGGGAACTTTTAAATTAGGGTGAGTTCCTTTGGCAGGCTCGAGCCTGCCAAAACTCACTAACCCAAATTCAAAAGTGCACGAACTACACCGCTGAAAAGGAGCGGCTCCTAATCGCTTATTTTTTCTATAGTTTTTCCATTTTCGTTTGATCAGTCCTTGGTGATTATGAGCTTCTTCCGGTGTCATCAAATCGAGACTCCAATGCCTTCTTTTATGGTTATAAATATCAATTGCCCAAGTGGCTTTTTTCTTTGCATCTGCAACCGTTAAAAAACTTGCTTCAAGGTAAAACTCTTGTTTCAAAATACCATTTACTCGTTCTGCAACGGCATTTTGATAGGGGTCATAACTTTCCGTCATACTCACTTGTATTTCATTCTTTCTCAACATTTTGATATATGCGTTGCAGCAATACTGAACACCACGATCGGAATGATGGATCAACGGTTGCGCCTTGTCTGGTCGCTGTTTGAGTGCCATCTTTAAGGCCTTAATGCTATCAGCCGCAGCAAGACTGTCAGAAAGTTGCCAACCGACAATCTTTCTCGAATACAGATCAGTCACCAGGTGTAAGTAGGCGTGTCTCTGGCGCCCCAAAATACTGATATAGGTAATGTCTG